>JAEXNZ010000561.1 GCA_023439425.1 Pseudomonadota bacterium | reverse complement strand
ACACGCTGCTGCAAAGCACGCAGGGCCTGATTCTGCGGCTGGACGCGTCGAGCCGGAAACTGGCTGGCGACGACCCGGTCAGGGCCGAACTGGAGTCCGCGATCAACACCGCAGAGCGTGTGGCCGCCGAAGGCCGGGAGCGCGTGCGCGGACTGCGGCGGCATTCCGGTGAGTCACGCGACCTTGGTGCGGCATTGCTGGGTGTGCGGGAGGAAACCGGCCAGGAACATCCAGCCGTCCACCTGGTGGTGGAAGGCGCGCCCCGCGCGATTCAACTGCGCGTATGGGAGGAGGCCTACATGATCGGCCGCGAGGCACTGCTCAACGCATTCCAGCACGCAGAGGCAACGTCGGTGGAGATCCGGATCCGTTACTCGCGGCACGCGTTCGCACTGCGTATCCGCGACGATGGCGTTGGCTTCCAGCCGGACGCCCTGGCTGGTGCCGGGCACTGGGGCGTGGCGGGCATGCGCGAGCGTGCCGCGCGCGTCGGCGGCACGTTGAAGGTGCGGTCCGCACCGTCCCGTCAGGGTACGGAGATCCTTCTGCAGATCCGCGGCTCACTCGCGTGGGAGATGGCCGGGTTCAAGGGTGGTACCCGCAGGCACCTGCGAAGGTTGCTGAAACGGTTCTGGTAGAGGAGACGACCCAGCTGTGCGCTCAGACTCGACGCATACGCGCCAGCACCAACGACAGCTGTCCGGCCGGTAGTTCCGCTTCAATCAGCCGCTCTCTCATACCTTCCATCGCATCGCGCACTTCTGCCTGAATTGCCTGCGCATCCTGTTTACCAAGATCGAAACGACTCAGGTCGGACAGTGCGTTGTCCAGCGTGGCTGCACGCCCTTCAGTTCCCACGCCAATGGCCTGCAGTTCGCCGCCCGTTGCAGTCAGGTCGAATGCCGGTGTCATGCGCCACTGTCCATCCAGACACAGCAATCCGTGGTTGCGCAGATGGTCATCCGTGTTACCGATAGCGAGATTGACGATCATTCTCCGGAACAGACTGGAACCGGCATCTGCCACGCCGATCTGCCGGCACATGGCCGCCAGACCACCGTAGGTGCACACCCCCGTCGGGGCAGTCACATCGGCCCTTGTCAGCCTGTCCATGGACAGAAGAGCGTGAAGGCTGAGGTAGTGCACACCACGGCCAACCGGCCGATCAAAGCGCTTCACCAGCAACACGGAGCGGCCATTGACTGCGACCAATGCGTGATCGGGCACCTCCACGCCAGCGGCTCTGGCCGTGGCAAGGCACGCCCACTCCACACGGGGCACATCAACGACATCATCAGATCGGGAGAACTTGGCGATCCACTGCACTCCCTCGTGTAGAACATTGGCCTTGGGCCTTGCACCCCCAAGCGGGCTGCCGCTGGCGAAGATCAACTCCACATCCACCGGGGATACAACATTCCCGTCTGATATCTGCCGTGCGGCATCTTCCAGCTCCGGCAGGGAGGACATCGTGGCCAGTGCACGCGTCGGATCGGGCCCGTCGCGGTGCTGAGAGAACAGCAAACCGCCCGTACCTGCACCGTTGGCGACACGCAGCAGCTCCAGCGGTGTTTCCGGCACACGGCCGCGGTGCAGTTCAAGCAGCTTACGCCCCCACGCATCCGGTCCAGCATCCGCCAGCACGCCGTGCACCCCTTCATTGAGGGTGGTAATGAACGCGCCGGTGCTCAATGGCAGATTGCGTGGGTCCAGCGAGTAGCTTGCCGCATCCGCCAGCCAGGAAGGGGCGTAGGTGTATTCGCCGACACCCTCATTCCAGTCGATCCGGCCGGCCAAGCGATGGGCCTCACCCAGCGGAGCAAAGACATACAGGCGCGCCATGATCAGAACTCAGCCTCGCGATTGATCACGCGTTCCGGCAGACGCAGGCGCTCAAGTTTGCGCCCTTGCTGATCCTGTTCGGGAATGGAGACGACGCCTTCAAGCCATTCCCGTTGCAGGGTTGCCAGAACCTCCAGCGCCGTGCCGACGCTTACACCTGGGTCACCGGCCTCCAATCGTCCGATGGTTACCTTGCCGCAACCCACCCGGTCCGCCAGCTGAGCCTGGGTCAGCCGCCGCCTTACGCGTGCATCGCGGATGGCGGCACCCAACCGCAGGTTGGCGGTGACGGTTTCGGGAGTCAACGGATGGGGCTTTTTAGCCATGTAAGTTCTATATACGGAATCTTGATTAGCACAAGGTCTCACTTATAGAACATCTTCGCAACTGCCTGTGAACCTGCCAGGCAGCGGCGACAAGAGTTCCCTGAACCCCCGCTTCATTCATGTACTGGTCAGTTCAATATTCAGGGTCGATTGCGTCATCAAACGGATAATTAACACCTGTCGATCACCCGCTCTCTCCCCTCCCCCGAGCGGTGTGGTCGGCAAAACCAAAAATAAAAAAGGTGTTTCCCGATTATGAAGACCTCTCTGCTTGCCCTGGGCCTGATGGCCGCGCTGCCGTTCGCCGCTTCTGCCGCCGATGGCCTGTCGTACAACTACGTGGAAGGCGGTTACGTGAACACCGACGCCAAGGGTGGCGATGCGGATGGCTGGGGCGTGAAGGGCTCCGTGGCTGTGCATCCGAACTTCCACATCTTTGGTGACTACAACGCGCAGGAAACCAAGCGCGGCAACGCCGACGTTGACCAGTGGCGCATCGGTGCCGGCTACAACTACGGCATCGCCCCGACCACCGACCTGGTGGCCCGCGTGGCGTACCAGAAGTTCGACCCGAAGCATGGGCTGGACTTCAACGGCTACAGCACCGAAGTGGGCGTGCGTACGGCGTTCACCCCGAACTTTGAAGGCTACGCGATGGCCGGCTACGAGGATTACACCAAGAAGCACGGCATCAACCCGGAAGGCGAGTTCTATGGCCGCGTGGGTGCCCAGGCCAAGTTCACCCCGAACTGGGGCCTGAGCGGTGAAGTGAAGCTGGCCAAGGGCGGCGACAAGGAGTATTTCGTTGGGCCGCGCTTCACGTGGTAAGTGTTGAAATATAGATGCAGTACGTTGTTGTGGGACGTGTGACCTCTCTCCCACGCGTCATGGAAAGCCCGGCTCCCTAGCCGGGCTTTCTTTTTTGGGGGTTTTGGCATTGCGCGAAGAGCAGCCGGGCGAGCCCGGCTCTACGGGTGCTGGATCTTGAACACTGCTACGGCTTCCATCAGCGATTGAGACTGCTGTTCCAGGCTGCGGGCGGCGGCGGTGGCTTCTTCCACCAGCGCCGCATTCTGCTGAGTGGTCTGGTCCATGCTGACCACGGCCTGGTTTACCTGTTCGATGCCGCTGGCCTGTTCGGTGCTCGCCGCGGCGATCTCGTTGATCAGGTCGGTAGTGCGTGCGGCAGCCTGACGCAGGGTGGTGATGGCTTCACCGGCATTGGCGCTGATTTCCAGCCCGGCCTCCACACGCTCGCCCGAGGCATGGATCAGGCTGGCGATCTCCTTGGCGGCGGTCGCACTACGCTGGGCCAGGGTGCGTACTTCACTGGCGACCACCGCAAAGCCCCTGCCCTGCTCGCCGGCACGGGCGGCTTCGACAGCGGCATTCAACGCAAGGATGTTGGTTTGGAAGGCAATCCCGTCGATCACGGTGATGATCTCGGTGATCCGGCTGGAAGCCTCACTGATCTGGGTCATCACCTGCACCACGCCATCAATGGCCTCACCGGTGCGACGTACCGCCACGCCAGCGTCCTGCGCGGCGCGGTCGGCTTGGCGGGTGTGCTCGGCGTTCTGCTGCACGGTGGAGGTGAGTTCTTCCATCGAAGCGGCGGTTTCTTCCAGATCGGCGGCCTGGCGTTCGGAACGCTGTGACAGGTCGTCGTTGCCCGCTGCAATCTCGGCGGCGGCGGTGCTGATGCTACCGCTGGCCTGCTGGATACGGCCGATGATGCCGGTGAGCTGGGCCACGGTGGCATTGGCATCGTCGCGCATCCGGGCAAACACGCCCTTGGCCTCGCCGTCCATCCGCGCAGTGAGATCGCCGCTGGCGATCTGCTTGAGCAGGTGCGAGATCTGTTCCAGGTTGGTATCAGCGCTGGCGATCATGGCATTGAGGTCGTCGATCATCGCGCGGAAGCCGAACTGAAAGCGCTGGGCGTCGCCGCGCTGGCTGAAGTCACCGGCGGCCGCTGCTTCGGCGAGGCGACGGATCTCGGCGTTGATCGCGGAGAGATTGGCCTTGACCGTGGCCATCGTCCGGGTGATCTCGGCCTTCTCACCGGGGTAGTCCGGCACGCTGTGGTCGAGGTCACCCACCGCGTAATGCGCCATCACCTCCATCAACTGCTGCTGGGTCCGCACGTGCGCGTCCACCAAGGCGTTGGTGTCACGGGCCATGGCCCCGAACTGCCCGGCAAACGCGCTGTCGTCCATGCGGTAGCTGAGCATGCCGGCATCATGCTCACGCGCCATGGTGTTCTGTGCCTCCATCAACGCGCGCAGTTGCTGCTGCATGCGCGCCATGCCTTCCAGCAACGAACCGATCTCATTGCGGCCACAGTTGCGGAAAGGGGTGTCAAGGTTGCCCTGGCCGATCGCAGTGGCCACCTCGGTGGCATGCCGCAGCGGAACGATGATGCTGGTGGTGAGCACGCGCACGGCGACCATCAGCAGGCCCCACACCACGATGAAGATCACGCCCAGCCGCGCCATGGCGGCCCAGAACGCGGCGGACAGGTCATCCACGTACACGCCCGAGCCGACTACCCAGTTCCAGTCGGGCACACCGCGCACTTCGGTGATCTTGGCCACCGGCACGTTGCTGCCCGGACGCGGCCACTGCTGGTCCACCACGCCCCCACCCTGGGTGCGCACCAGGCGCAGGAATTCCACGTCGGCCGGCGCATCGGCAATGCTGCCCACCAGCGCGTCGTTGGCACCGTTCATCAGGCGGCGGGCGCGCTTCTCATCCAGCACCTGGTTGATCCAGACGTAGTTGTCTTCGCCATAGCGCAGGTCATGAACGACCGCCAGCGCCTTGCGCTGGGCCTGCTCGCGGGTCAGCACGCCCTGCTTTTCCTGCGCGGCGTAATGGGCGATGGCGGTGGTGGTGGCATCCATCACCTGGGCCAGCGCCTGGCGGCGCTCGGCCATCAGCGAGGCCCGGGTGGTGACACCCACGTACAGGCAGATGGCGGCGATGCCGACCACGGCAATCACGTTGATGAGGTGCAGGCGGGTCGAGATGCGCAGGTTCCGCAGCCGCGACCCCAGGACAGCGGCAACGCCGCCGCGGGAGGGGGGAGGTGTCATGGGGACTCACGAAAGAAGAGGCCCCGGTGCACGGGAGAGAGATGTGCACCGGGGCGGGTGGCCGCAGTGGGTGCGGCCGGGGGACGGACAACGCGGCTTAGAAAGTGACCTTGGCCTGCAGGCCCAGGGCAATGACGTCCTGGGTGTTCTTGTAGCGGAAGGCACCGGGCTTGGTGATGTACTGCACGTCCGGGCGCAGCGACAGCCACGGCTTCAGCTGGAAGGTGTAAGCCAGCTCCACCAGTTCCTCAGCGGTGTTGAGCTCGAAGTCCGGGTCGGTGATCAGGCCCATGGCCTGCAGCTCCAGCTGACGCTGCATCTGATGGGGGTTCACCGATGCACGCACGTAGCCCAGCGCGACGCGGTCCTGCGGGCGGCTGTCGACCAGGCCCTGATAGACGAAGCCAGCCGAGAACCAGCGGTGGATCGCCGCGGTCTGCTGCGATTGCGCGGTGTATTGCGCGAACAGGCTCAGGCCGCCATTGGTGGCGTTGTTGGTGACCTTCTGGTCCACCATCACGTAGCCGCCTTCGCGGTGGTCGGCCATCTGATCGGCGCGATTGCCGACCATGGCCATGTCACTGGTGTCGTAGTAGTAGCCCACCTTGTAGTGGCCGGGGTAGTTGCCCTTGTTGGCGGTGCCCGGGGCCCACTCGAATTCGATCGGGTACAGGTGGCCGGTGGTGCCGTGCTCATGCAGGCTCCAGCGGTTCTCTTCCAGGTTGTAGTTCGGGTTGACCAGCACCATGCCGGTGCGCAGCGTGGTTTCCGAGGTGGGGTGAATGGTGATGTGGGTGGCCCAGCGCGGGCGCGGCCAGTTGGTCCAGCCGGCGCTGGTGGACAGCGAGATCGGGTGCGCGCACAACGCGGCATTCACGAAGTTGGTCATGATCTGGTTGATGCCGAAATCATTGCCCATCACGTAGTAGCCGGCTTTCCAGTTCATCTTCCGGTTGAAGAAGTTGTGGTCGTAGCTGAGCTCGGTGAGGCGGGTGAACTGGTCGCTGTAGATCTCCTGGATCGGCATGTAATCATTGCCGGCCAGCTCCTGCGAGGCACCGCGACCGCGACGGTCGTTGATGGTCAGGTGGAAGCGCCCGTCGCCCCAGAAGTTCGTCAGTTTGCCCATGTCCACGTCCACGCCGACCTGGGTCTGGAAGGCGTTGCGGGCACTGTGGTCGATACCACCGGAGACCACGCCGGCCGCTTCGGTGATGAAACCACCACGTACGTTGATGCCCTTTTCGGCGAGGTCGGTGCGCACGCCGTTCCAGTCACCGGTCATGGTCTGGCCGGAGAATGCGTTGCCATTATCGGCGGCCGCCACGAACGGCAGGGCCAGCAGCAGGCCGCACAGGGCCGTGACTGCCTGCGGGCAGCCCTTGAGGGGGGAGGTGTTCATTGCAATCCTTTGTTGCAGTGTGGGGAGATCGCGGGTGCGGCGCAGTGGCCGCACCCGGTGTTGCAGGAAACGCCGTTGCTCAGCGACGCAGCACCAGCGGCTGGCTCAGCGGCGAGGTCGCCCCATCCGGGCGGGTGGCGGTGGCGGTGACATTCGCGGCCTGGGCAGCGTCAGCGGAGCTCAACGGGTAGACGAACTGGCCCTTGCCGCTGCCGTCCACCGGCACCTGCACGAAGCCGAGATAGCGTTCGGCCTCCAGTGCACCCGCGGTGCCGTTGGCGAACAGCTCCACGCGGTACAGGGTGTTGGGGGAGCCCTGGATCTCACCCTTCACGCCTACTGCGCCCTTGGCCATACCGAGGGTGGCAAGCAGCGCGGGAGCTGCCTGGCCATGGTTGGGAGCTGCTTCGCAGCCTTCCACTGCGCCATCCAGCGCGCAGACCGTTTCCAGTTTGCTGACATCACTCTCAACGCCGCCCCCGCGGTTGCCGATGAAGCGGCCGTGCTCCAGACCGGGCACGTTGAACACGATTGCCCCCTTCAGCTCGGGCAGGCAGGAACCGCCGGCGAAGCAGCGACGGATGTCCACGCCGTTGCCGTGCATTTCATTGGCGGTGATGGTGTTCACCGCCGCGCCGGTCACGCGGTTGCGGCCCGGGCTGGCATCCTTGCCGGGGTCGGCCTGCGGACGCACCGAGACCGCCACGCGGTTGCCGGTCATGGTGTTGCCGTCAACGATGTTGCCGGTGCCGCTGAGGGTGACGGCCGACGAATTGCCGGTGAAGGTATTGCCGGAGATGTAGTTGCGGTTGCCCCAGTTGAGCTGCACGCCGTCCGACAGGTTCTCCCAGTGGTTGTGCACCACCATGTTGTCGTTGCCCCAGAGGATCTCCAGCCCCTGCGACGGCTCCTCGTTGGCCTTGTCGTCGCTGGTGATGAAGTTGCCGGCAATCAGGTTGAACGCCGCGCCACGGGTCATCTCCATCGCATCGCCGTTGTTGACGAAGCGGTTGTTGAGGATCTTGTTGTGCACCGTGCTGGTGGCGGTGGAATTGCCGTTGCCGTCGTCACCGGTGACCATGATCCCGGCTCCACCCTTGTTGCCGACAATGCGGTTGTCGCGGATCAGATTGCCGCTGGCCCGGTTGACCAAAATTCCGATGCAGAAGTTGCTGATCTCCAGGCCACGGATCTCCACCGCTTCTGTGTCACGCAGGATCAGGCCCGGCTTGGTGGTGGTGCGCACGTTGGTGCCGTACTGGCCGGGCACCGCACCGGGGCAGGCGCGGGTGCCGGGGCCTTGCACATAGGCCCCGCCATCAATGGCGACGAAGGTGCCGTTGCGCGCCCAGTCCACGTTCTCGATCACCACCGGGCCCTTGATCGGCGGCAGCTCACGGGTGGGACGGATCACGTACGGAGCCTGACCGATGGCGGACAGCTCGATACGGTAGTGGCCGGGGTTGGCGTTGTTGGTTTCCAGCGCCCAGCGCAGGGTGCCTTCGCTGCCGTCGTCGGTGTAGCGGGTGACCTTCAGCACCTGCTGCTCGCCGCGCGGCAGCGCCGGACCGGCCAGGTTCTGAGCGAAGGCGGGGCTGGCCAGCAGGGCCAGGGCAAGCAGCGAGGGAGCGATGTGATGCGGTTTCATACCGGGTGTTCCTCAAAGTGACGATGTCGTCAGGGGGGTATGGAGGGCGGACGCGCCGGGGATGACCCGGCCGGCGTGCCGGCTCCACTGGACCTTGGTGCCGAAGCCCAACCGGTTGTCGGTCAGCTTCAGGCGCACCAGATGGATGTCCCACACAGCGGCGGTCATGCCGGCCGCCAGCGGAAAGCGTTGGTAGTAACGTTCAAGTGCCGGGCCGGCCAGGCCCGGGGTGTCGAGGTGACGGGCCACGCCGAGGAACTGCAGACCGTGGATCTGGCGGATGTCGTCGAACTGCGGGGTGATGGTGCCGGCCACCTGGCGGTTGACCGACAGCATTTCGCCGTGGCGGGTGTCCAGCGAGCTCATCAGGATCAACCGCTGCTCGCTGTCGTCATACACGTAGAACGCGTTGGCGGCCCACGGAATGTCGTCATAGCAGACGGCCAGCGACAGCACGTTGTATTGGTTGAGCACGGCCTGCAGTGAAGCGGGAATGTCATGCATGGCTGGCCTCCTAGAAGAACCGCACCCACAGCGCGGAAATCGGCATGGCCAGGATCAGCGCGGGCAGCATGTTGGCCACCGGGAACGACTTGATGCCGCAGATGCGCAGGCCAGTGGCCAGCATCAGCAGACCGCCCACGGCCTTGAAGTCGTCGATCATCGCCGGTGTGGTCATGGGAAGGATCAGCGTTGCGCCGTAGGCCAGCGCCAGCTGCACCGCAAGCAGGACCACCGCGATGGTGGCCACCGAGTAGCCCAGAGTGATGGCGAAGATGGCGGCGGTGAACAGATCCAGGAACGATTTGGCGATCAGGATGGTGGCGTCGCCGGTCATGCCTTCGTTCATGGCCCCAAAGATGCCGGTACCGGACGCCGCGAACAGCACCAGAATGGCGACGAACTTCTCCAGGAACTCGTCATGGCTGATGCCCTTCGGCGCAGGAGCCACGCGTTCCACGATCGCTTTGGCGCTGGCTCCGATGCGGCCGATGCCACGCTCCAGCCAGATGATCTCGCCCAGCAGTGCACCGAGAATGGCCGCCAGCACCATCACCGGCATGTGCTTGACGTTGGCGATCATCACCACGCCCATCGCCATTGACGCCGCGCCAAAGGTCAGCGGCATGGCGCTTCTTACACGCTCAGGGATACGCGTAGACAGGGCGGCACCGGCCAGCGCACCAAACAGCACCGCCCCGGCATTGATCCACGGTCCGACGATCATGCGGCTTCTCCTTCGGCCAGGGTGGCAGTGATGGTTTCGCCCCAGCGCGGGGTCGATGGGTGCTCCAGACCGAGCAGGCCGATGGCGCGTGCGGCGCTGTGCGCGATGATGTCGTCCACCGTCTGCGGGCCGGCATACAGCGACGGCACCGGCGGGAACACGATCGCTCCGTACTCGGTCACCTTGGCCATGTTGCGAATGTGGCCCAGATGCAGCGGGGTCTCACGAGCCATCAGCACCAGCTTGCGCCGCTCCTTCAGCACCACGTCCGCTGCGCGGGTCAGCAGATTGTCGGTCATGCCGTTGGCGATGCAGGCCAGCGTGCGCATCGAACACGGCGCGACGATCATGCCCAGGGTGCGGAACGAGCCGCTGGCAATCGGTCCACCGACCGCTCCAGTCGGGTAAACCACATCGGCGAGTGCTTCCACCGCGGCGCGATCAAATCCGGTTTCATGCTGACGGGTGAGGCCCGCCGCCTTGGACATCACCAGGTGGGTCTCGGCCCCCAGCTCCCGAAGGAGCTGGAGGGCTTTGACGCCATACTGGAAGCCGGTCGCGCCGCTGATGCCGACGATGACTCGGGGCTTTTGCATGGCACTACTCCCCTTACTTCCGGAAGCCCGGAATGAAACGCTCCACGTCCACTTCCATGAACTGCGAACGCTGGAAGTTCTCCTTCAGCTTGTACGGCACGGTGCAGTCGTAGATGGTCTTGCAGGTGATGCCGTGGTCGCGGATGGAGGGGCTGAACGCCGGGTCCTGTGACGGATCGAGCGGATGGCAGCGCACGCCGGGAATGAACACCGTGTCCACGTCACCCTGGTAGCGGGTGGTCATGGCCCAGATCACGTCGGACAGGTCGAACAGGTCCACGTCTTCGTCCACCAGGAACACGTGCTTCAGTTCAGAGAAGGCGGCGAACGCAAGCAACGCGGCCTGGCGATGGCGGCCTTCATCCTGCGGACCGCGCTTGCCGACCTGCAGCACCGCCACATACTTGCCGGTGCCCGGCGACGGGCAGTGCACATTGCGCACCAGGCCCGGCAGCGCGCGTTCCACCAGCTGCAGAATGCTGGCCTCGGTGGGAATTCCGGCCATGTTGGTGTGTTCGTCGCTGGGCCCGATGCAGGTCTGCAGGATCGGGTTGCGGCGGTGAGTGACGGCCTTGACCTTGATCACCGGCACTTCCAGCTTGGCTTCACCGGTGTAGCCGGGGAATTCCGGCATGGCCTTGCCGGTGTTGGTGTTCTGGTCTTCGCGCACGCGATAGTTGGGTACGAGCTCGCCTTCGATGACGATTTCGGCGTTGGCGATGGCCCGCGCGCCTACCGAGACGCCCTCCACCAGTTCCACCGCGCGGCCACGCAGGCCGCCGGCGATGGACAGCTCATCGAACCCCAGCGGGGTGGTCGGCGGCTCGAAGCACGCGCCAATTTCAATGGCAGGATCGACACCGATGCTGATGGTGATGGGAAGCGCCTTGCCCGCCTTCTCGGCCTTGATCCGGAACTGGTCCAGATGACGGCCGGGCACGAAGTACATCGAGATCTCGTCGCGGCTCTGCACGCACAGGCGATGGATGGTGACGTCGTGTTCGCCGGTTTCCGGGTCGGCCGCGTAGGCCATGCCCAGGGTGAAGTACGGGCCGGCATCTTCCGGCGTATTCTTAGGTGCCGGCAACAGCGTGCGCAGGTCGAAGGACGGGTCGCTGGCCAGATGCACCACTTCCTGGCAGACCGCCTGTTCGCGCGGAATGACCACCGGCGCGATGGCCTTGTTGACCGAATCCTTCAGCAGGAAGCCAAGCTTTTCCTTTTCCACACCGAACATGCGGGCCACACGTTCGCGCGAGGCCAGCAGCCCGATCAGTACGCGGACGTTGTCGAAGCCCTTGACCTTGTTGAAGACCATGGCCGGGCCGCTTCGCGTCGGACGCATGACCGTGCCGCCGGCACCGACGTAGCGATACACACCCGAGAGCTCTGCTTCGGGATCGACCGGTTCGTTGGTTTCAATGTATTCGCCTTCGTACTGCTTGAGCAGTTCGATGGCCGAGCGCAGGTCGGTGACCTGTGATGCGTTGGGGAGGGTGTTGCTCATCAATGTGTCTCCGGGATTGCCTGCAGTGAATACTCCGCCTGCGAGGCACCGTGCACATTGATTGGAATCAATTCAACGCATTGATTTTAAAGGATTTTATGGAAGATCAAACGCCCTCGCCGCCTGGCGGCGGTGAGGGCGTTTTGTGTGGGTGAAGCGTAGCGGTCGGGTGGCGCGGAAGTTTGCCAAAGTGTGGCGATCACGCGGAAGGCAACATCACCCGCACGCACAACCCACCACCCTCTCCGTTCCGCAACGTGATGCTGCCGCCATGCGCCTGGATGCAATCACGCGCAATCGCCAATCCCAGCCCAACACTGCTGCTGGCATCCCGATTGCGTGCCGCATCCAACTGGAAGAACGGCTCAAACACACGTTCCATCATGTCTTCCGCGATGCCAGGACCACTGTCCTGGATGGTCACAAGAACCCCTTCATCGCCGGCATCCTCAAGCGTCACCCGCGTGGCACCGCCATAGGTCACGGCATTCTCGATCAGATTGCCCAGCCCACGGCGCAGGGCCATCGGCCGGCAACGGTAGATCAGCGCCGCAGGTGCGTGCAGTGACACCTGCTGCCCCAATGCGACATGACGATCACACAGCGCGCGCAGCATTGCGGCAAGGTCGGTCGGCTCACTGGCTTCGGCACGCGCGTTCGCCGTTGCAAAGCGCAGCGTCTCATCCACCATCAAGCGCACCTCTTCCAGCGTACGCAGCATCTCGGTACGTTCTTCGCTCTCCGGCAGCATGGCCGCCTGCAACACCAGCGAGGTCAACGGCGTGCGCAGATCATGGCTGATCGCCGCGAGCATCCGGGTACGTTCGTCGACAAAGCGGGTGATGCGTTCGTGCATCTCATTGAATGCCACAGCGATATCACGGATCTCATCCGGACCCTGCACCTGCAACGGTTCCAGCCGCTCGCCCCGGCTCATGCGCTCGGCCGCCTCGGTCAGCGCGGTGGTCGGGCGCAGAATCCGGTTGACGAACAGATACATCAGTATGAGAACGGGCGGAATGCCCATCAGCAGCGAGAAGCGCAGCAGCTGCCAGCTTTCGCGCCACAGCGATTGCACCGGCAGAGTCTGCCGCGTGTGCAGCCAGCGGCCGTCGCCGAGCGCGAGGTCGATCTCCAGGCATTCCAGCTCGTTGCCCGCCACCCGTAGCGCAGGGCGCTGTGGATCCGGGCGGCAAGGCATGCGCACGGCCACTGCACTGGCGGCCAGGCGCTCGCGCAGCGCAGAGGCCAGTTCCAGTTCGCGTTCGCCCATGCTGACCGGACTGGGTGTGGTGTCGATCCACAGCTGTGCGACCTGGGTGTTGAAGGTGTCGAGCCAGCGGCTGTCGCCCGCCGGCTGCTGCTGCGCCAAGCGATACGCCGTGAGCGTGCGCGACAGCGCGTGTTCGCGGGCAATGGGGTGCAGTGCGCCTGCGCGCGACCACAGGCCGATGGTGCCGAACAGGCTGCCGACCAGGACGCCGCCCAGCATCAGCGCGGCCAGCTGCCCGCCCAGACTGCGCGGCAGCAGCTTCATGCAGGGACACGCTCAACCTGGGCGGCCAGCAGGTAGCCGGTGCCCCAGATGGTCTTGAGCAGCACCGGGTGGCGCGGGTCATCTTCCAGCTTGCGGCGCAGACGGCTGACCTGGCTGTCGATGCTGCGATCAAAGGCGAGGCTGTCACGGTTGACCAGATCGAGCAGGTCGTCGCGGCTGAGTACCTGGTTCGGGCGCTGCAGGAACGAGTGCAACAGACGCTGCTCCATCGTGCTGAGTGGCACGTGTACGCCGGCAGGATCGTGCAGGCGGTGATGCGCGAGATCCAGCGACCAGCCTTCGAAATGCAGCACGCCGGCATCTTCGCGCGGCGGTGGTGCTGCTGCGACCGATCGACGCAGCACACTGCGGATACGCGCGACCAGCTCGTCCACGTTGAAGGGCTTGGTCACGTAGTCGGCCGCACCGGTGTCCAGGCCTTCAATGCGGTCCGGGTAGTCAGTGCGTGCGGTAAGCATGATGACCGGCGTGCCGTGCGAACTGTCGATGTGCCGGCACAAGGAAAGACCGTCTTCGCCGGGTAGCATCAGATCCAGCACCACGAGGTCGTAACGCTGCTCCTGCAGGCGGGCTCGGGTGGCCGGGCCATCAGCCGCCGTGCTCACCTCGTAGCCCTGTCGACGCAGGTAGGCGGCCAGCGGCTCGCGGATGGAACGATGGTCATCAACAACAAGCAGGTGGGTCACGGCGCACGCAGATACGGTTTCAGGCACGCATACGGTAGCAAGTGGGCGCTGTACGCACCGCCACATCTGGCCACAACTGAGTGTGCTGGCTCTGGCACGCTTGCGGCATGGACATTCTGCCCAGCCCCCATGGCGGCGACGCACTGATTGCCGTTACTGCCGACGACCGCCCGCTGCGGCCGGTAAGCAAGGCGCAGTGTCACGCCGGCGACGGCGTTCTGCACCGCGCGTTTTCCTTGTTTCTGTTCGATTCTGCTGGGCGGGTGCTGCTGCAGCAGCGCAGCGCGCGCAAACCGTTGTGGCCAGGTTTCTGGGCGAACAGCTGCTGCTCGCATCCGCGCTGGGGCGAAACCCTGCGCGAGGCGGTGCAACGGCGCTGCGTGGAGGAGCTGGGGGTGGCGCTGCCCGATGCACCACGTTGGTGTTTTGACTTCACCTATTGGGCGCGCTATCAGGCAGACGGTGCCGAGCATGAGCTGTGCCATGTGTTCACCGCACGCATCCCGGCGGATGCACCGCGACCTAATCCGGAGGAGGTAGCAGCTCTGCGCTGGGTGGAACCCGCAGCGCTGGATGCCGAGCTGACCGATGCGGATGCGCGGCTGACGCCGTGGCTGCGCATGGAATGGCCGCGATTGCGCACGATGTGAAATGGCGTTGACACGCATGGCGTGTCACTACGGAACGTGGGAATTCCGGTAGCGCCGGCCGTTGGCCGGCCCAAGCG
>JAEXNZ010000504.1 GCA_023439425.1 Pseudomonadota bacterium | reverse complement strand
GATCAGCATCGCGCTGCCAAGCCTGCTGCCATGGCTGCCGGCGCTGCGCAGCTTCGACAGCATCGAAGCGATCATCCGCAACCTTCCGCCCACCGTGGTGAACGCGCTGCAGTCAATGCACGACTGGGTACAAAGCGCCGATGACGCCACCACGCTGGATCTCGGCATCGAAGAGGCGGGCGGCGCGCTTGCCGCCGCAGTGCTGCTATGGCAGCTGCAGAAGCACCTGCCGCAGGCATCCGGACAACTGCATGGGGTCAGCGGTTTCATCGCCAACCTGCCACATCATTGGCGAAAGCTGGTCACTCTGAACGGCCTCGGCGGACAGCTGTTTGCCCCGGCGGCCGAAGGTCCGGGCCCGATGCGCAAGCTCGACCGCGAGGAAATGGTGGCGTTCAAACGCGCGGAAGACCGCAAGCACCTGGCGGGCTACAACGAAACGGCACCGCTCCCCCATCGTCTGGCCACGGCAACGTCGTCGGCATCCGGCAGCCCTGCGTTTGATCTGCACAAGGCAGCTGCTCCGAGCACGCTGGCCCTCGCTGGCCCCATCGCCGAATCACCGCTGGATGAGCTTTATGCCGCCAGCTCGCCTGCGTCCCGCGCAGAAGCGGGTTGGATCGGATGGTTGGGCACCATGCTCACCTGCCTGGGCGCACGCGCCGGCTTCAGCCAGGTGGCAACCGACGCACCGGGAATTGAACTCCACGTCATGGAGCAGGGGAAGTTCGTAACCCCGGCCGCCGACCCCGCCAGCGCCACGCTACTCGGCAATGCACCCCAGGCCACCACCACGTCGCTGCTGGCCGCCACAGGCAACTTCATCCGGCAGAATCCGATCAAAGCCACGCTGGTGACCACGGGTGCCGTAGCGTCCGCCGCCGTGGCCCTTCTCAAGGACACGATCTGGCCCCCGGAAGCGCCGCCACCGACGCTGGAGCAGCTGGCCGCGATGCTCACCCAGGAAGTGGTGTCGGTGAACGGCTCCTGGGGCTCCGGTATTGATCAGCTGCTGGGAACGCCGCGCGTGCCTGGCAAGGCGCGTGTACCGCGCGACGTGTCCGGGCGGAACAGCACCACCCAGCCCACCACCACCACGACCGAAGCGCCGTGGGAACCGGGCAACGTACAGGGACTCACCGATGCCCAGCGCGACCAGATGCTCGGCGACGTCCAATTGACCGACACCCTGCGTTCGATGCAGGCCTGGGCCCTGGCCCTGGCCCAGGATATCGCCCAGCAGGACGGTTGGAAGTGGGTGGCCAGCCTGGACGGCTCGGAACAGGAACTGGTGGTGACCCAGCTGAGGCTGCTGGACGAACTGGAGCCGGTGCTGACCTCGCTGGAGGCGTTGCCGCAGAAGGTGCTGGACGATGCGTTGAAGCAGCGCGGCTACAAGGGCGGAAGCGCCGGTCTGCAGGTCGACCTGGGCACCACCAAGGTAGCCGGGGTCGAGGTCCACGAAAAAATGCCGCTGCTGGAATACTGCCTGACGCGTGCAGGCAGCAGCGCATCGCCGCTGCGCATCACCCGCGACGGCAAGTCGCTCAACCCCAGCCAGCAGGAGCTGTTGCAGGGCTTCCTGACCAGCAAGGAATGCCGGCAGCTGCCGCAGCAGGTGGAGGAGCGCAGCAAATCGCAGCAGCCGGCGCTGGTCAAGGCGCTGCGTGCACGACTGGTGATTGACGCGCTCAAGGCGAAATTCAATGGTGCGCTGGGCAGCGGCCCCGACGCCCACCGACGCGGCGCGGACATCGTGCTGGGCTACCTGCAAGGGGCCCAGGATGTGGAAAGTTCGCTGCTGACCTACAGCGACGTGCTGGCCGACGGCTCCAGAATCGAGTTCACCGTGCCGCACTACCTGGTGCTGCGCAGTGCCAGTGATGATGCCCATCTGAATGGCCAGGTGGTGCTGTACCGCGCCGACCTGCAGAAGTTCGACGTCTTCAAGGACGAGAACGCCTTCCGCCAGTTCCTCGACGAGCGCCGTGCCAAGGCCGGCCTGCACGTGGTCAACAACGAGATCGACAAGACCCTGGTCAAGGACATCCTGGCCGCTGCGCCTCCCGCCCTGCGCCCGCAGGTGCAGCAGCAGGTGGATCGCTGGGAGGAGCGCAAGGCCGCCTACCAGAACGGCAAGCAGGGTACCGCTACCTGGAACCCGGGCGAGAGCTTCGTGCTGGACTTCAAGCCGGTGTCCGACCCGGGCCACACGCTGGACGACTGGGCCACGCAGCGCATCCAGTTCGCCCAGCAGCAGGCACAGCAGCAGCTGGCCAGCAACCGCCTGCGCTGGAGCACGCTGGGCATTGCCAATGCCGCCACCGATGCCGACCACGCCGAGCATCTGAACAACGACGTGCAGACCCTGCAGGACCATGCCAAACCCGCGCTCACCACCGAGATGGTGAACGCGCTGAAGCTGGTCGGTATCGACTTCGCTGACCTGGACCCCGAACGCATCGTGCTGAACGTGCAGGGCGTGGAAATGCGCCTGATCGACTGGGCGGTGAGCGGCTGGCAGCAACACGGCCTGATGCGCCCACCGCTGCCAGTAAACCTGCCAGCCCTGCCGGGCTTCGAGGGCGGCCTGCCCAACCAGCGTCAGGAACTCGAGCCGTGGCCGAGCCCGATCGACCTGTTCGACATGGACCTCACTGTGCAGAAGGCGGACGCCAGCGGCGCGCTGGTCACCGACGCGCAGCGGACCGACCAGTTACTGGACGAACACGCACGCCGCGCGATCATCCGCGTGCTGGCCGACATGGCGTGGAGCAACGAACTTGCCGATGCCTATGTCGCCCACCTGAAAGACGTGGCCAAAGACGCCAGCAATGGCCTGCATGCCTTGATGGCGAATCACATCCGGGTCCACATGGCCTGGATGATCGAAAGCGCTTATCAGAACGGTCGTGTGGACGCCGCCACCTACGCGGCGCTGATGCGGGCGCAAGGGCATCTGGACGGCACCAAGAAGAGTCCCTCTTCGCTGCAGGTGGTGCAGATCAAGGGGCATGACATCCAGGGGCTGTGGGCGTTGAGCGCCAACGACAAGCGGTATGTGTTCGTGCCCGGCACCAGCGCCGGCGACCAGCTGCTGGACGAAGCCGCGTTCAAGCGCTGGCTGCTGGAACCGGAAGCGCAGGACTACGTGCTGTCGCGTGCGCCGCTGCGCCTGCACGAAGATCTGAACAACGCCTTCAACGCCAAACAATCCGCCAAGCCCATCCGGGTGACGTTTGGCAAGACCCGCGGCCCGTGGCAGGCCGGCAAGTCGTTCATCGACATGCGCATCTCCGATGTGGACGAGATGACCACCAGCCAGCTGGAGCGCATGACCGATGCGCTGACCATCTTCGGCTCCATCATGGCCGGTCTCACCTGCACCATCGGCACCGGCGGCACCATGGCTGCAGTGTGCATCGGCAGCACCATGGCGCTGGTGGCCAAGGGCATCCACAGCGGCATGGAAGCGCTGGAGCGCGGCAACGTCGACGGAGCCATCGAGGAGATCGGTACCAGCCTGGCCGACGCGCTGGACGTGCTGGGCATGATTTCGCTTCCGGTGACCCTGTGGCAGCTCGGCCGGAAAGGGCTCTCCACCGTCAACGAGGCCATCGATGCGCTGGCGCAGTGGCGTCGGCAGGCGGAGGCGTTCACCGGGCAGGGTCATATCAACCCGGCCTTCGTCACCTCGCATCAGGACCTGAGCAACGCCGGGCTGCCGATGCTGGAGCGCCGCCTTGCCGACGGCACCAAGGTCCACTGGCAGGACGGGCAGGAGTACATCGAGCAGGCCGACGGCTTCGTGAGAGTGCAGCAGCAGGAAGGCGAAGATTTCGTCCGCCTGGACATGCAGGACGGCACCCAGGATGCGGGACCTCCGATCAAACAGAAGGCCGGACAATGGCAGCGGCTGGAAGCGCCGGATCCCAAGCGGGGGGGAACTACCTTGCGTCCGCTCAACAGCCCGCGTGAGACACCTCCGCAGCGGCCGGACTGGATCAACAAGCTCCCCGAGAAAGACCTTCTGCCCGAGGAGAAACTGGAAGAGCTGGCGGTGGTGTTCGGCTCGCGTTCGCGGGAATCCTCGCCCAGCGCCGATATTCGCCGGGTGGTGCGTGAGGCCACCATTGAGCAGCGCGTGCAGGAAATCCTCAACGACCCGTCCTCGCTGGGCAAGCCGGGAGACGAATCGATCATCATGCGCGCCTGGGCGGACAGTCCGGTGCTCGGCAACGGCAAGTGCGTGGAGACGTTCATCGACACCATCGGTGAATGGACGCGCGGTGCACGTTTCGGGCTCGGACCGGTCGGCCTGATGGTGAAAGTGCCCAACGCGCGAACGTTGCCTGACATCAACGCGCTCATCGATGCTTCAGATGTTGAGGCGTTGCTGAAGCGTTTGGGGCTGCCGACGAACACCGGGCGCGACGAACTGGTTAAGGAAGTCACCAAAGAGCTGGCC
>JAEXNZ010000274.1 GCA_023439425.1 Pseudomonadota bacterium | reverse complement strand
CCCCCGCGGGCACCCCCGGGATCTACGCGCCGCCCTGGATGTTGGCTTTCACTGACGGATTCATCAGTTTCGGCTCGGCCAAGCTGGCGTCACGCGCCTGACGGGTAGCGACAAACTCGGCCTCGCTCACCCCATCACGCAGATGGATGTTGTGCGCGCGCTGCACTCCGATGGTGGTTTCATGGGCCACCTCGCGACCTCCAGGACCGTAGTCATGGCAGATGAACACCCGCGTCGCATCGGGCAACGCCAGCAGGCGCTGGATAGAGCGGTACAGCAGCGCCGCATCGCCACCGGGAAAATCGCAGCGCGCTGTTCCGCCATCCGGCATGAACAACGAGTCGCCGGTGAACAGCGCATCGCCGATCCGGTAGGCCACGCTGTCGGGCGTGTGGCCCGGCACCGCGATCACCTCGGCATCCAGCTCGCCCAGCGCGAAGTGCTCACCGTCGACGAACAGGTGGTCGAACGGGGCACCGTTGGCGGGCACATCCACCCCATAGCGCGGGGCAAACGTGCGCTGCACCTGGGTGATGCCTTCGCCCATCGCCAGCGTCGCCTGCGGCCACTGCTGCTTGAGCCGGCGGCCGGCGCTCACATGATCCGCATGCGCGTGGGTCTCCAGCAGCCAGCGCACCTGCAGCCCCTGCGCATCGATGTGGGCGCGCATCGCCTGCAGCGGCGCTTCACCCAGCGCGTCGGTGTCGGGATCGTAGTCCAGCACCGGGTCGATCACTGCCGCCTGCAGCGAGGCCGGGTCATGCACCACGTAGCTGAAGGTATGGCTGTCGGGGTGGAAGAAGGCGGCAACGTGCAGCGACATGATCAGATCCTCAGCGTTTCCCCAGCGTGTCGTTGAGCAGCACGGCGAGGCGTTCGCCGGCCAGACGCAGTTCGCGCTCGGCGACCGGCAGGTAAGTGTCGGTATAGCCCGCCTCAAGCGTACGCTTCGGTGGGTAAACGCCAGGTGCAATGGCAATCCGGCAGCTCGCTTCAGCCCAGCTCACCGCATCGGAATTGATGTTGGCGCGCTTGCTGAACTTCGGCTTCGGCAGCTTGTTCAGGCGCGCGGCATAGGCATCGTCATCCAGCTTGCGGGTGTTGAGCATGCCGCTGTCCCACAGCGAATGCAGGTTGGTGCCGCGACCGTTGTACTGCACCTGGAAGTCGTTGCCGCCCTTGTCGTGGCCGTAGCCGGCGTGCATAGGCTGGTGAATGTCGCCGACGAAATGCACCACGAACTTCAGCGCCTGCGCGCGTTCGGCATCGGACCGGCTGCGATCGCCGAGGATGGCGGTCTGCGTCTTCAGTGCTTCAACCACGCAGTTGCCGTTGCTGCATTGGGTTGCAGGCAGATACCGGCAATCGTCCTCGCCCATGTTGATGTAATGCCAGCGCGCCGAGCGCCGGCCCAGGCCCGGGTCCTTGCCGCGCAGTTCGTCGGCCCACGGGGCCACACCGGCAAGGGTGGGGACCGGTTCATTGGCCAGCAGGTGGTCGACCTCGGCACGGGTGGTCGGGGTCAGGCGTGATTCGGCCACGCGCGCCACCAGGCGATGGCCTTGCGCACCCCAGGCCAGGGCGTTGGTGGAAACAAACGTGAGAGCCAGGGCAACGGTGCTGGCACGGAGCAGGGAGGAGATCTTCATCGGCCCATTCTAGCGGGCGACGGTGCCGACGTTCTTGACTGCATCAGGCCAGCAGCAGAACAAAAAAGCCCCGGCCGAGGCCGGGGCAAATGCTTTGCTGCGAGGGGTGTTGCTCGGTTGGGTTCTGATCCGCCGATCAGAACTTGAAGACGTAGGCCACGCCGTACACCAGCGGGTCGATGTTGACGGTGCCGATCTTTTCGCCGTTCAACTTGACCTTGCTGTCGATGTCGATCCAGCGCACGTCAACGCGCAGCGCGCCGTTCTCGGCAACCTTGAAGTCCAGGCCGGCGTGGGCGGCCAGGCCCCAGGAGTCTTCCAGCTTCAGGTCCGCACCGGCCAGACCGCCGGTGGTCTCTTCGCTGAAGAAGGTGGTGTAGTTGACGCCGGCACCGACGAACGGCGACACCTTGCCCTGGCTGTTGAAGTGGTACTGCAGGGTGACCACCGGCGGCAGGTGCTTGGTGCTGCCGACGCGGCCCAGGCCGTTGATGTTGATGTCGTGCTTGAAGGGCAGGGCGGCCAGCACTTCAATGCCGAGGTTGTCGGCGATGAAGTATTCGCCGGTGATGGTCGGCTTGATGTCGCTGTCGACGTCGACTTCCAGGCCGCCGGCCAAGGTGCCGTTGTCGGACTTGGGGGCAACCTGGTGCACGCCGGCACTGATGGTCCAATCTCCCTTGGACTGGGCCATGGCCGGGGCGGCGGCCAGCGACAGAGCGACGGCGAGGCTGGACAGCAGAAGGGTGGAGGTCTTGCGCATGAGGGTGTCTCGTTGCGGGGTGGAATGGGGCCAGTTTTCCCGGCCGTGCTTCACCCCGCCTTGATCCGGATCAATCCGGCCCGGCCGCTCAGCCGGCGGTCAGCCTGCCGGCCCGGGGCCGGGGCCGCCGGGGGGCAGGCTTTGCTAGAATGGCGTCCCTTTCCATCGGCGCCGCACCGTCGCGGCTGCAGGAGCTTGTGAACATGGCAATCAAGGTTGGCATCAACGGTTTCGGTCGCATCGGGCGCAACGTGCTGCGTTCGGCGGTGCTGAACTTCGGCAATGACATCGAAATCGTGGCCATCAACGATCTGCTGGAGCCCGATTACCTGGCCTACATGCTGAAATACGACTCCGTGCACGGCCGTTTCAAGGCTGACGTGAGCGTGTCCGGCAGCGACCTGCTGGTGAACGGCAAGAAGATCCGCCTGACCCAGGAACGCGACCCGGCCAACCTGAAGTGGGACGAAGTGGGCGTGGACGTGGTGATCGAGTCCACCGGCCTGTTCCTGACCAAGGAAACCGCGCAGAAGCATCTGGATGCGGGCGCGAAGAAGGTGATCCTGTCGGCTCGGTCGAAGGACGACACGCCGATGTTCGTGTACGGCGTGAACGACAAGACCTACGCCGGCCAAGCGATCATCTCGAACGCTTCGTGCACGACCAACTGCCTGGCCCCGCTGGCCAAGGTGATCAACGACAAGTGGGGCATCAAGCGCGGCCTGATGACCACCGTGCATGCGGCCACCGCCACCCAGAAGACCGTTGACGGCCCGTCCAACAAGGACTGGCGCGGCGGCCGTGGCATCCTGGAAAACATCATTCCGTCCTCGACCGGCGCAGCCAAGGCCGTGGGCGTGGTGATTCCGGAATTGAACAAGAAGCTGACCGGCATGAGCTTCCGCGTTCCGACCTCGGACGTGTCGGTGGTCGACCTGACCGTGGAACTGGAAAAGGAAGCCACCTACGCTGAAATCTGCGCCGAAGTGAAGGCACAGAGCGAAGGCGCGCTGAAGGGCATCCTGGGTTACACCGAAGACAAGGTCGTGGCCACCGATTTCCGCGGCGAAACCCACACCTCGGTGTTCGACGCCGAAGCCGGCATCGCGCTGGACGGCACCTTCGTCAAGCTGGTGTCGTGGTACGACAACGAATGGGGCTACTCCAACAAGTGCCTGGAAATGGCCAAGGTTGTGGCTGCCAAGTAATTCGGTTTTCCGGTAGTTCAAAAGCGGCGCGTTCCTGCAAATGGGCGCGCCGTTTTTTGTGCGTGATTGCACGATTTCCGTAGAGCCACGCCATGCGTGGCTGCTGTTGGATTCAGGCGAACAGCCGGTGTTCACGGCATCCCTGGTTTGGCAGCTCGGGATGGGCGTTCCGGGGGACGGCGCAAGTACGTCCG
>JAEXNZ010000458.1 GCA_023439425.1 Pseudomonadota bacterium | reverse complement strand
GTAGAGACATCATGAACACCCGCAAGCCCCTGCTTTCGGCCGCCATCGTCAGCTGCCTCGCTTTCAGCGCACATGCCCCGCAGGCTGCGCCGACCGCCACCGACCTGGACACCGTGACCGTCACCGGCATCCGTGGCTCGATGGAGAAGTCGCTGGATACCAAGCGCGAAGCCAACGCGCGCGTGGAAGTGGTGACCGCCGAAGACGTCGGCAAGCTGCCGGCGCACAATGTGGCCGACACCCTGCAGCGCCTGCCCGGCGTGAACATCAGCTCGGCCAGCGCCGCCGAAGGCGGCTTCGACGAAGCCGACCGCGTCCGCCTGCGCGGCACCAGCGCCAGCCTCCCCCAGACCCTGATCAACGGCCACACCGTCGGTTCGGCCGACTGGTTCGTGCTCAGCCAGGGCAACAACGTGGGCCGCAGCGTCAGCTACTCGCTGCTGCCGTCCGAGCTGGTCAGCTCGGTGGAAGTGAACAAGTCCTCGCAGGCCAAGCTGCAGGACGGCGGCACCACCGGTACCGTCAACATCATCACCCGCACCCCGCTGCAGTTCTCCAAGCAGTTCAGCGCTGAAGCCTCGGTGGGTGCGGTGCGTTCGGACCAGGCCGACTCGACCGACCCGCAGTACTCGGCGCTGTTCAACTACAAGAACGACGCCAACACCTTCGGCGTGCTGGTACAGGGCTTCTACCAGAAGCGCGGACTGCGCCGTGAAGCGCAGGAAATTCCGGGCGGCTTCTTTACCCTCACCGCCGCCGACCCGGCCGTGCAGTCCAATCCGGACCTGCTCGGCGTGCGCGTGCCCGGCCTGCTGGGTTCGACTCTGTTCGAGCAGACCCGCGAGCGCAAGGGCGGCCTGGTGACCCTGCAGTTCAAGCCGACCGACGCCCTCAGCCTTGCACTGAGCGGCTTCAGCTCGGAGCTGGAAGCCAACAACTACAACCGCAACTTCATGATGTGGGGCGGACGGTTCGCACGTGCACAGGCACCGGACCCGGGCTACACGGTTGAGAACGGTGTGCTGAAAAATGCCACCTATTCGCCCGCCGGTGGCGATCCGGACCAGTACTACGCGGTGTACGACATGATCTACCGCGAAGCGACCGCAAAGACCAACTACGTCACCTTCGACGCCGACTGGCAGATCAACGACAACCTCAACGCGAAGTTCCAGGCCGGCACCACCAAGGGTGAAGGTTCGACGCCGCGCCAGTTCATCGCCGAACTGAACATGGCCCAGGGCGGCGGTGCCAACTGGGCGCTGCACGGCAACGGCTCGCCGGCTGACTGGAACGTGGGTGGCGACTTGAGCCCTGGCGCTTCCGACTGGGGCGGCACCTGGGGCAACCAGGAAGTGACCGCTGAAGACAAGGAGAAGTGGGCTTCGCTGGACTTCAGCCAGTACTTCAGCGCTGGCACCTTGAGCTCGGTGGACTTCGGTGTGCGCTACGCCGACCACGAGCGTGAAGCACTCTCGCCGGAAGGCGCGACCCCGGGCGATATCTGGGCTGCACTGCAGGGCGGTGCCACCGGCAACTACCCGAGCAATTTCGCCAGCGGCATTGGCGGTTCTTTCCCGCGCGACCTGTGGTACTTCACCCCGGGGGCGCTGAAGAGCGCCATCATCAACAACTCCACTTGGCTGGCCGGCAACGACGGTCCGGACGGTCGCCACAACTACGGTGCCGAGTGGCGGGTGAAGGAAAAGAACTTCGCCGGCTATGTGCAGGCGAACTTCACCGGTGACTGGTGGAGCGGTAATGTCGGCCTGCGCTACGTCAACATCAAGCAGGACATCGACACCTACAACGCCGTGTCCAATGCGGCCGACGCCGATGTAAGCAGCCTGTTCGGCATGTGGGAGCGCACCGCCTTCCAGAACAAGCACAACCGCGTGCTGCCCAGCGCCAACATCAAGTTCGACCTGGACGATGACCTGGTGCTGCGTGTGGCGGCCTCGCAGACGCAGACCCTGCCGGACTACTCGGCGCTGGGCGCGTCGTCCTACGGTTCGGATCTGAACCGTACCGGCGGCGGTGGCAACCCGAACCTGAAGCCGGTTCTGTCGACCAACCTGGATGCCAACCTGGAGTGGTACTTCATGCCGCGCGGCCTGCTGTCAGTCGGTGCGTATCACATGGACATGAAGGACTACGTGGCCTTCACCGTGGTGCAGCGCCAGCTGTACAGCGAGCTGACCAACCAGCTGGAAACGTATGACATCTCCACTCCGATCAACGCCGACGGCAAGGTCACCGGCGTGGAAGCGGCCTACGAACAGCCGATCGGCGACTACTTCGGCTTCACCGCCAACTACACCTACGCCAACGGCAGCACCGACCACACCTGGTCTGACGGCACCCACAACCTGCTGGGCACCTCGAAGAACACCTACAATGTCGGTGCGTACTTCGAAAACGAGCGCTTCGGTGCACGTGTGACCTACACCCGTCGCTCATCGTTCCTGATCAGCCTGTCCGGTACCAACCCGTACTACCAGGATGATTTCGGCACTCTGTCCGCGTCGTTGAACTTCAAGGCCACCGACTGGCTGAGCATCAGCCTGGACGGCCTCAACCTCAACAACCCGACCTACAAGTACTACGAGAGCGCTTCGATTCCGACCTCGTTCTACTCCAACGGCCGCCAGTACTACCTGAACTTCCGCTTCAAGTACTGACGATGTAGAGCCGGGCTTGCCCGGCTGAAGTAGAGCCGGGCTTGCCCGGCTTGAACGCAACGCCCAAAGGGCCCGGACTTCCGGGCCCTTTTCGCAGATAGAATCAAATCCGCACCAAAAGGAATGACCCGATGCACACCCGCACCCGTCGTACCTCGCTGTCGCTGCTGTCGTTCGCACTGGCACTCTCACTCGCTCCGCTGGCCCACGCCACCGACGCCCAGGCCCCGGACGGCCCGCGCGCCCTGCCCGGCTCACTGCCGCTGCTGCCGGTACCGGCGCACCTGGAACAACTGGCTGGAGCAGGCTACGCCGTCACTGCCGCCACCCCGCTGCACGCCCAGGGCGACGCCGCACAGCGCGTGGCCGCCCTGTTCGCCACGCAGCTGAAGAACAGCGGTGGGCCGGCGCTGACCGTATCGTCGGCGCGCGGCAAGGACGGCATCCGCCTCGTGCTGGACACCACACTCAAGACCGGTGCGGAGGGCTACCAGCTGCGCAGCGATGCGCGCGGGGTCACCGTGCAGGCCGCCACCGAAGCCGGCCTGTTCTACGGCGCGGCCACGCTTTCGCAGCTGCTCACCAGCGGCACCAGCGGCCAGCTGCCGGCGCTGAAGATCGACGATGCGCCGCGTTTCAGCTGGCGCGGCCTGATGCTGGATTCGGCCCGCCATTTCCAGAGCCTGGACGAGATCAAGCGCGTACTCGACGCGATGGCCGAGCAGAAGCTCAACACCTTCCACTGGCACCTGACTGACGACCAGGGCTGGCGCATGGAGATCAAGCGCTACCCAAAGCTGACCGAAGTGGGCAGCTGTCGTCTGCCGGCCGGTGATGGCGGCCGCGACCCGGCCACCGGCGCGCCGCGCCCGTACTGCGGTTTCTATACCCAGGACCAGATCCGCGAAGTGATCGCGTATGCGGCCGCGCGCCATATCCAGGTGATCCCGGAAATCGACGTGCCGGGCCATGCCACGGCGGCGATTGCAGCCTATCCGGAACTGGGCACGATTGACACGCCGCTGAAGCCGATCAGCGAATGGGGCGTTTTCCCGAATCTGTTCAACACCGAAGAAAGCACGTTCGTGTTCTTGGAGAACGTGCTGGAAGAAGTGATCACCCTGTTCCCGTCCAAGTACGTCCACGTGGGTGGCGACGAGGCGGTGAAGGACCAGTGGGAAGCCTCCGCCCGCGTGCAGGCGCGGATGAAGGAAGTGGGTGCGGGCGACGAAAATGAAATGCAGGCCCACCTGATCAAGCGGCTGGAAAAGTACCTGGAACAGCACGACCGCCGCCTGATTGGCTGGGACGAGATCCTGGAAGGCGGCCTGCCGCCGGAAGCCACGGTGATGTCGTGGCGCGGCACCGAAGGTGGCCTGAAGGCGGCCAGCGAGGGCCACGATGTGATCATGTCGCCGGTGACCGACATGTACATGGACTACCTGCAGACCAACTCCGAGAACGAGCCGCCGGGCCGTCCGCTGAGCACGCCGCTGGGCCGGGTGTACGGTTTCGAACCGGTGCCGGACGCGCTGGCGCGTGACAAGCAGCAGCACATTCTGGGCCTGCAGGCGAACATGTTCACCGAGCACACGCGCAGCTATGCGCGCCTGCAGCACAACCTGTTCCCGCGCTTGGCGGCGGTGGCGGAAACGGGCTGGTCGCCGCGCGAGCGCCGCGACTTCGCCGACTTCCTGGCCCGCCTGCCGACCCAGCTGCAGCGCTGGCAGGCGATGGGCATAGTGTATGCACAGACGCCGTTCGAGGTGGAAGCAAATGTCACCGATGATCGCAAGGCAGGCACGGCGACGCTGGCATTGCGCACGCCGCTGAACTACGAGATCCGCTACAGCGTGGACGGCAGCCCGGTGACGGCGCAGTCGCCGCGTTACACGACCCCGCTGACCCAGCCGCTGCCCGTGGGCGTGCAGGCGGCAACCTTCTTCGACGGCAAGGCGCTGGCGAAGGCGGCGAGCCGCTTCGACATTACTGCGGCGTCGCTGCTGACCCGCAATGACGAGCATCTGGACCTGTGCCCGGCGGAAGGCAAGCTGCTGCTGCGGCTGGAAGATGATGGTCCGGCGGACGGCCCGCGCGCGGTGTTCAACGTGAACATATTCAACCCGTGCTGGTACTGGCAGAACGCGAACGTGGACGGCATCGGCAAGGTGCGGGTGCGTGCGGGCAACATTCCGTACTACTTCCAGCTGGCCCACGACGAGCCGCAGCGCCGGTTCGAGAAGGCACGCAGCGCACATGGGGAAATGGACATCCTGAGCGGCCAGTGCGATGGCAAGCCGCTGGCCACGGTGCCGCTGCCGGCCAAGCCCGATGCCGACGGCTTCATCACCCTGGAAGCCGCCCTGCCACGCTCGCTGAAGGGCACGCAGAACCTGTGCGTCCGCTTCACCGGCGACACCCGCCCGACGATGTGGGTCCTGGACGAACTCACCCTGCTGCCGCGCTGATCGCGCCGCGAACACCCCGCCGCCCACGCCCTCCCGGCTGGGCGGGTCGGGACGATGGGAACAACGATGTACCGGCACCCTGGACGCCATGGGGCTACTTGCGCTTTGGTGGGATCGGTCGACAGACGATCGCCGTGAACTGACCAACGTTCATTTACGCATGGACCCCAATCGAAACCGCGCCTCTCCGGCCCCAAATGTCGCCAACGGCCCGGTCACACGCCACCACGACCCACCCAACGATCCGTTTCACAACACACACCCCATATCGGGAACACCCCTCTTCTGGTGTCATCTACGACACCACGATACGCATTCAACTCTTCAACAAATCGCCCCACGCCAATTACGTCGCGCAATTTGCGCATCCGGCACACAGCCGCGACGATGCGTAGGAATTATCTGATGTGCACCGCCCCTCATCTGCTGCAGTGTTGTCCCCGGAGCGTAGAAACTCCTAAGAGTTAGCAGTTGATGCCCTGCGTGGGAGATGTCGTGTCCTACGTCGGGAGGGTGGCTAATAAAACACCCCCGTAAGGGGGGAATACGCCCGCCGGCTTTTGCTGACTCTACGGTTTCTAACCTCCCGACCCCTCGTCACCCTGACAGGGGTCGCATCTCCCAGGAGGCATGCCATGAAGACACACTGGCCAGACACACCCGCGAACGATGATGTCGCGCCGACGCGACCCGAGGCTGCCGCTGCTGGCACCAGCAGATCGTCGCCTGATACCTGCGTACACCAGGTCGAAATCCTGCTCATGCGCATAGGGTTCTGTAGCGACGCGCCATGCGCGTCGGCATGAAGCCAGCATCGTTCGTCATGCCCGCGCGTGCGGGTTACCCAGTACCGAAACAAGAACAACAATGAACAATCGAATCCCCCGGCGCAGTGCCCGGGCAGGTCGTTGGTGCGCCTTTAGATCGCCCCTCTCCGTCAACGGTCATGCGTTACCGTGCCGATTACCGTTATCGGCGGTCGACTGTCGTCAGACCCTACCGGGTTCCAAGCATCCCAGGCACCCAAGGCATGCCGGGCACCCCAAGCATTTCATGCGCGCCGCCCACGTTACGCGCGGCGTGCATCCTCCACCGGCACATCGGAGAGATTCCCATGAACACTTCGCCACAACCGCGCGCGAAACGCCGCGCCCCGAAGACCGCACTACGTAGCGAGCATCTTCCTCCGCTGCATCCCGGCGACATCCTCACCGAAGACTTCATGCGTCCGTTGAAGCTCTCCGGCCGCGCCCTCGCCTGCGCCATTGGCGTTTCCCACACCCGCATCGCCACCATCGCCTCGCGCAAGGCCGCCATCACCGCGGACACCGCGATCCGCCTTGGCCAGTACTTTGACACCTCGCCGTGGTTCTGGATGAACCTGCAGGTCCGGTTCGATCTGGATACCGCGCAGGTACCGGCAGGCCGCATCCTGCCGGACAGCTGCGAGGAGTTGCGCACATGGTGATCAAGCGCTTTCGTCAGATTCTTCCCGGCTACACGCGCCCCGCCACTACGCGGCCACGCCCGCCGCTTCCCCCGGTGCCCCGCAGCCTACGCTCCGCGCTGAAGAACCACCCGGATCACATCGAGCGCCTGCAGATGGCGCTGCATGGGGTGAGCGTGGCACCGACTACGCGCCTGCCGCGCATCGAAATGGCGGTGTGGGCGATTGAGGATCGCCTGTCGCGATTTCTGGCCGAAGCCAGACAGGAGTTGGATTGGGCCCGCTGCAGCGGCGATGCCGAGCGCTTCGCACGCGCGGAGGAGGACGAAGCACTGATGACGCACCTGTGCCGCAAAAACACCTGGATGGGCGACGAAGTGTTCGCCGCCTGGTTCCGCGAGCGGTCGTGACGCGCCATGCGCGTCCTTGCACGATGCCGGTGACCGGCAGGGTCGATCGATAGACGACCGCCGGTATGGGTGACCGGCACGGTGATGCATGACCATCGGTGGAGGAACGTGCCCCCGTTCGAAGGTCATGCGTTACAGCAGCGATGGTGGTTATCGGCGGTCGACTGTCGTCCGACCCTACCGGGCCAACCTGACCCCGTTACCCCTCGCCGAGGGCGCAGGCGAGCAGCAGGAGTCCGGCCAGCAGGCGCGCGATGTTCCAGTCGCGCGGCCTGTTAGACTTCGCGCTCCAACGGGGAATCGTCATGATCAGATATCTTGCGTCGGCGCTGTGCGTCATCGCGCTGCCGGCGGCTGCGCAGTCGGCTTACAAGTGCTCGGATGGCAAGTCCGGCAGCGTTTACCAATCCGTGCCCTGCGCCACAGGCGCGGAGCAGAAGCGCTTCAGTGCGCCTGCGGCCTCCGCCCCGGCTGCACCATCGCGCACCGAGCAGCCGAGCCTGGGCGCGCGGATGATCACCTTCTCCGGGCAGCCCAGTCCGGAAGCCTGTGCGCGCCACAAGTACATCCGCGCACAGGCACTGGCCGATGCCTCGATGAAGGACGAACGCGAGTTGCATGAAGTCCTGCAGCAGAACGTCGCCAAGGCCTGCAAGTAAGTCTTGCGCGCTCGCGGGTGCGGCCGTGTATCGATCACGGCCGCACATGCTTGCGGATGCCGGTGACCGGTAGGGTCGATCGATAGACGACCGCCGATATGGGTGATCGGTGCGGTGAAGCATGACCATCGGCGGAGAAGCGCATCCCCGTTCGAAGGTCATGCGTTACAGCAGCGATGGTTGTTATCGGCGGTCGTCTTGCGACCGACCCTACCCCACCCTCTGCATCCGTGTCCAAGCATCGCGGCCGGGCCTGCAGGCCTTACCCCTTCAATCGCACCAACAGATCGCGCAACGGTGTGAACCGGATCGCCATGCCGGCCATCACGCCCAAGGTATTGGCCACCGCATCGGCAGGATCAGCACTGCGATTGTCCGTCAGCGCCCCCTGCGCAAACTCAACCCCAATTCCCATCAACACCAACCCGACCGCAGCCCACCACAACGCCGCGCGCGTGCGATAGATCTGCACCGCAGACCCCGCCAGCAGGAAATACGCCAGGAAATGCTCCACCTTGTCGCTGTTCTTCGGCAGGTCCGGCAGCGGCGGCGGTGGAATCAGGCAGACCACGATCACGCTGATCACCGCCAGCCACCACAACCCCAACCAGAACCGCGGCCGCCGCAGCGGCTTCAACATCCCTGTCATCGTCATCTCACAGTCGCCAGGTCAGATCGCCGAGCAGGAACGAGGCATCCATGCTCACGTCACGCTGGAAGCCCATCACCTGGAAGCGCTCGCCCATCTCGGTGGGCAGGGTCAGCTTTTTCACCTGATCACGCAGGCGCAGTTTGCCGACCTCATCCGTGCGTTCTTCGGCCAGCGCCAGCAGGCGGTCCAGCCCGTTGCCGAGCAGGAAGCTGGACTGCGTGCAGT
>JAEXNZ010000266.1 GCA_023439425.1 Pseudomonadota bacterium | reverse complement strand
GCGCCCGACTCATGCGGCTCATGCCCCCTCCAGCCCACCCCGAGCCGCCATCGATAGTGTGTCGGTGGCCATCGAAGATCAAAACCCATCCTGGCACGCCAAAGCACGGAAGCTGATGACCGAGGGTTGTTCGCACAAAACCAACAGCAGCCGGGCAAGCCCGGCTCTACGTCACGTTTGCAACCGGACCGGAATACGCCGTCAAGCAGTTCGCGCCAACCCCAACCGCACCAGCCGTGCTTCGATCTTCTCGCCGAACGTCTGCGGTGCATCCAACCCCATGCGCTGCAGATACACCACATCGCCATCGCCGGCGGGCTGGCGCAACGCCGCCAGCACCGTGCGCAGCTTGCCGCTGCGGGTGGCGGTGTTCTGCTTCAACCAGCCCAGCGCCTTTACCAGGTGCTGCTCCACTTCGGTGAAATCACTGCCCAGCGGATAGTCCGGCAGTTCGCCGGAGTGACGGAACGGGGCCAGCGCCGCACTTACCGCCGCCGCGCTGTTGCGCTCACGCCATCGCGCCGGTGCAGTAAACGATGTCGCCAGCTTCTTCGATGCCTTCGCCGTCTGCAGCAGATCGTCCTGAAAACCGGCATCGGCAATCGCGGTCATGTTCACCACGCAATCCTCATCGGTCAGGTTGCGTAGATCCGCAATGCCGTATTCGTTGATGTAGATGTCGCGCAGGTGCCGGGGAATGGTGGTGTGTCCATAGTTCCAGCGCACGTTCGACTGCAGGCCGCGCGCATCCTCGCGTGTGGCCCGGAACATCAATGCGCTGCGCGCTTCCGGCAGCGCATGCGCCATCGCCACGAAGTTGTACTGGCCGCCTACGCCCGAGACCACGCGACCATCCTCCAGCGCATCCGACGTCGCCGCGCCCAGCGCGGTGGCAATCATGCAGGAGTTGAAGAACCGCGCATGACGTCGTTGCAGGCGGTCCAGCGTCTCGTTGCCGCCGTACAGTTGATTGATCTCGCTGATCCGGCGCATGCCGATCGCGCGGCACTCGTCTTCCGGCAGGTCGCGCAGCCACTGGTAGAAGTCCGGCGAGCCCAGGTAGAACGCGCCGTGCAGATACTCGCCCTCCGCTTCCAGCGTGGCGTGGTCGATGCTCAGCGTGCTGCCGTTCTCGATCCGTTGCATCAACGCCAGATCGTCGTGCACCTTGCGCCGGATCACCCCGGTCTGCACCAGCCGGCGGAAGCCTTCGTTGAGCATTTCGCTGCAGCCGTACAGGCCCACCTCGAACGGCTCCAGCCCGCCACACTCCAGCACCGTGGGGTTCTGCTCCAGTTCCGGATCCAGCGCCCGCAGGATCTGCCGGTAGCGTGCGTTGTCAGTGTGGCGCAATACCAGCGCTTGGCTGATCGCATCCGCCAGAGTGCCGATGCCGATCTGCAGCGTGCCGCCGTCGCGTACCAGCGTGCTCGCGTACAGGCCAATGGCGTAATCCGCGTCGCTTACCGGCTGGCGCGGCAGCCCGAACAGGGCCGGGTAGGGCGGTGGCGGGGTGATCACCAGGTCGAAGAAGGTCACATCCACTGTGGCCGAGCCGCCCAGGTACGGCAGCTGCGGGTCGATCTCGGCGATCAGCAGCGGGCGGGGCAGGCCGCGCGCGGCCATCGCGTCCAGCGTGTCCTGGGTGATGTCGTTGTTGCACGATAGCGACAAGCGACGGTCGTCCGGACGCATCGCGACCTTCTGCACAATGGCGTGCGGCGCGCGCTGCGCCACGGCATCGGCCGCATGCGTGTAGTTCAGGCTGGTGTAGCCACGCTGCGCCTGTGACGAGCCCAGCAGCGCGCCGGACTGCATGTAGAACTCTTCCACCTGCACATGCGCCGGCAGGCTGTCACGCGCAACTGCGTCGGCATAGGCCAGGCGTGGGAAGTCCGCACCGAAGTGACGCTCGGCAAACGGGGCCATGAAGCGGCCTTCCAGTCCGCCCGAGGGTGGCTTCGGCGGGTTGAGCGACACCGCGGTGTACAGCTGCAACGGCCGCGATGCATCGCCTTCCACGCGCGCGTACAGCGCGTTGAGGAGACGGTGCGGCTTGCCCAGCGCCAGCGGTGCGCCAATCCGCAGCGGGCCATCCACCCGTTGCAGCAGCCAATCGACGGCAGCGTCCAGGTCGGTGAGGTGATCGGTCATCCAGTGCAGTCCTGCCCAACGTGTAATCTTTTGTGATCGTGGCAGCGCGCCCATGAATCCGGTGTTGACAAGGGCTTGACATCGGTTTCGATTACGTGCGTAATCGAGTTGTCGATTACGGATGTAAATGATGAGCCAGATCAGCGAAGCCGAGGCAGTTGTCATGGAAGTGCTGTGGGCGCGGCATCCGCTCGGGGCTGATGACGTGGTGGCCGCCCTGGCCGACCGCGACTGGGCAGAGCCCACCATCAAGACCCTGCTCAACCGCCTGCTCACCAAGGGGGCGATCAGTGCCAGCCGGGACGGTCGACGTTACCTGTACTCACCGGTCCTGCAGCGCCAAAGCTGGGTGGCCGAGCAAAGCAGCGGCCTGCTGGACAAGCTGTTTGCAGGCAGGGTCGCCCCGCTGGTCGCCCATTTCAGCCAGCGCGGCGAGCTGAGCGCGCAGGACATCGCCGAATTGAAGAAGCTGATCCAGGAGCTGGACCATGACTTATCTGCTGCAGGTCCTGTTGCTTACCAGTGCATGGGGCTCGAT
>JAEXNZ010000374.1 GCA_023439425.1 Pseudomonadota bacterium | reverse complement strand
ACCGTTGGTCGTGCGCCCTTCGATTCGGCCCCGTTTGGGGCCGTTCGCATTTCTGGAGACATCGCATGGTCGAGCCCATTGTCATTGAAGGGCAGCGCGCCTGGTTGAAGCAGTACGGCGAAGGCAGTCGCGCCGTCGCGCTGGGCCTGCTGCGCTTCATCGCCAACCGCTTCCAGCTGGACGCGCTGCGTCCGCCGCCGCACCGGGGCGGTGATGCTGCCCGCGAAACCGAAGCGCGCCGCCTCGCCGAATTGCTGGCCCAGGGCGTCAACGTGCCGCACGTGATCGGCAGCGGCCATGCCGCGCTGGTGCTGGGCGACAACGGCAGTTCGTTCAATACCTGCCTGCGCCAGGCCGACGATGCCGGCCGCGACGTGCTGGTCGCCGCGGCCATGCAGGCCATTGCCGCCGCCCACCGCAGCGGCGCGTACTTCGGCCAGCCGCTGCCGCGCAATCTGACCTGGGACGGGCAGAACATCGGCTTCATCGACTTCGAGGAAGATCCGCTGGAAGTGATGGACCTGGCCCAGGCCCAGGCCCGCGACTGGCTGATGTTCGGTTATGGCGTGGCCAAGTACTACGAACACCGCCCCGAGCGCCTGCAGGAGCTGATGGCCCAGGCCATGGATGGCGTGGACAGCCCGGTGCTGGCACACGCCCACGCGGTTTCTGGCCGGCTGCAGCGGTTGGCCCGCTACAGCCTGAAAATGGGACGGTCGGCGCGCGCGCTGGCCCACGCCATTCTGATCGTGCACGGGGCCACCACGCTGGGCATGGTGATGCTGCTGGCCATCTGCTTGGACTTCTTCGCCGACGGTGAACTGGACGTCCTGCAGCTGTTCGTCTGACCTTCCACATACGCGTCAGTACAGACGAAGGCGGCTAAACCCCCTTATCATTCGCCGTTCGATTTTTGCAGGCGGACCCCCGCGTGACCGATTCCACTCTCGCTTTCGTGTTCCCCGGCCAGGGCTCCCAGTCACTGGGCATGCTGGCCGAGCTCTCCGAACTGCACCCGCAGGTTCGTGAAGCCTTCACCGAAGCCTCTGACGGTGCCGGCGTGGACCTCTGGGCCCTGTCCCAGGGCGGTCCGGAAGAAATGCTCAACCGCACCGAATACACCCAGCCCGCGCTGCTGGCCGCCAGCATTGGCGTGTGGCGTGCGTGGCAGGCGGTCGGTGGTGCCCAGCCAGCCGTGCTGGCCGGCCACAGCCTGGGCGAGTACACCGCGCTGGTGGCCGCCGGTGCGCTGACCCTGCGCGACGGTGCCCACCTGGTGCGCCTGCGCGGCCAGCTGATGCAGGACGCGGCCCCGGCTGGCGTCGGTGCCATGGCCGCCGTGCGCGGTGCTGAAGACGCGCTGGTGCGGGAAGTCTGTGAACAGGCTGCCGGCAGCCAGGTGGTGGTGCCTGCCAATTACAACTCACCCGGCCAGATCGTGATCGGCGGCGACGCCGCTGCGGTCGATCGCGCGCTGGCGCTGCTGGCCGAGAAGGGCGTGCGCAAGGCGGTCAAGCTGGCCGTCAGCGTGCCCTCGCACACCCCGCTGATGCGCGAAGCCGCCAACCGCCTGGCTGAAACCATGGCCGGCCTGCAGTGGCAGGCTCCGGCACTGCCGGTGGTGCAGAACGTGGACGCGCGCGTGCACGACGGCGTGGACGCCATCCGCCAGGCCCTGGTGCAGCAGCTGTACCAGCCGGTGCAGTGGACCGGCTGCGTGCAGGCGCTCGCTGCCCGAGGCGTCACCCGCGTGGCCGAGTGCGGCCCCGGCAAGGTGCTCAGCGGATTGATCAAGCGCATCGACAAGGGCCTGGACGCGCGTACCCTGTCCACCCCGGCCGATTTTGAAACCGCCCGCGAAACCTGGGCCGCCTGAGCCCCACGTCTTTCAAGGAAACAGATTCATGAGCAAGCCCCTGCAGGGTGAAATCGCACTGGTCACCGGCGCCAGCCGTGGCATCGGTGCGGCCATTGCCGACACGCTGGCCGCCCAGGGCGCCACGGTCATCGGCACCGCCACCACCGAATCCGGTGCCGCCGCCATTGGCGAGCGCCTGGCTGCACTGGGTGGCCACGGCCGCGCGCTGAACGTCACCGACGCCGCTGCGCTGGAAGCCGTGCTGGATGCCATCACCAAGGAATTCGGCCCGATCTCCATCCTCGTCAACAATGCCGGCATCACCCGCGACAACCTGCTGATGCGCATGAAGGAAGAGGACTGGCAGGCCATTCTCGACACCAACCTGACCAGCGTGTATCGCACCTCCAAGGCGGTGATGCGCGGCATGATGAAGGCACGCAAGGGCCGCATCATCAACATCGCCTCGGTCATCGGTGTCACCGGCAACGCCGGGCAGGCCAATTACGCCGCTGCCAAGGCCGGCATCATTGCCTTCTCGAAGTCGCTGGCCAAGGAAATCGGTTCGCGCAACATCACCGTCAATGTGGTCGCCCCTGGCTTCATCGCCACCGACATGACCAAGGCCCTGCCAGAAGAGCAGCGCACTGGTCTGGTCAAAAGCATCGCGCTGGAACGCCTCGGCGAGCCGGCTGATATCGCCAACGCGGTGGCGTTCCTGGCCGGCCCTTCGGCCAGCTACATCACCGGCGAAACCCTCCATGTGAACGGCGGCATGTACATGCCGTAAGCATGTGGCGCAGGGACTGCGCCGCAAGTGGTTGATCCATTTGGCTTTTTGCTGCAAATGCATGGGCCACGCGGTTTCCACTACACTATCCCACGGCCATCACTCCCTGATGGCAATACTTTGAACCACTACTCCATCTGGAGCGATATCCAATGAGCACCATCGAAGAACGCGTCAAGAAAATCGTCGTCGAACAGCTTGGCGTCAAGGAAGAAGAAGTCACCAACAGCGCATCGTTCGTCGATGACCTGGGCGCTGACTCGCTGGACACCGTTGAGCTGGTGATGGCGCTGGAAGAAGAATTCGAGTGCGAGATCCCGGACGAAGAAGCCGAAAAGATCAGCACCGTCCAGGCTGCGAGCGACTACGTCAAGGCGCACGTCAAGGCGTGATGTCGGGCGGCTTGCGCGCGGTAGGGGTGTTTACCGCCACCGCGTGCAGTTATCCCATGGG
>JAEXNZ010000360.1 GCA_023439425.1 Pseudomonadota bacterium | reverse complement strand
GAATTGGCCGCCCCTTGCGGCCAATTCGTTTTCGGCCAAGGGGCAATGGAATGCATCTTCTGTATCTGGACGAATCGGGCACCGCGAATGATCCGGATCGAACTCATTTCATACTTGCAGGCGTAGCCTTCTTTGAACGCGCAACGCACTGGGCAGAGCAGAGCCTCAACGCCGTTGTGGAGACGCTGACATCGGCAGATGTCCACGAACTCGAACTTCATGGCTCGCCGATGTATGGCGGTCGTGGGCGATGGCGAAGGGTTGATCGCGACATCCGGCACGATGAACATGACTGGATCCCGGATCCACTTTCCGGCGGGTGAAAAAATGGACCGTCGAGTTCCCCGCGCCTTGATGCTGTCAATTGCATTGCTGGTAGCAACACATGCGATTGCCATTTGGCAACTGGTCGAGGTTTCCAACACGTTGGGGGTAGCGCTTTGGCTGCCTTACACCGCGCTTGCTGTCATCTACCTGCTGGTGTTTATCTGGCTGGCTCTGATTCTGTTGGGAAAACGCTGGGCACGTACGGTGTACACCGCCGTCGCGATCCTGGTTTTGTTTTCCTACATTCTCAACCTTGATCAGCTCGACGTTCTCGACTGGTGCGTAGGCGCGATCAAGCTCGCGGCGCTGGGACTGTTGCATCTGCCATCGAACGACTCCTGGTTCGGCAAGGCGCAAGAGACCGAAGCCCTGACATAGCGCTCCAACTGCCATTCGCCTCGTACGATCAGGTACTACTCCCGCACCATCCGCATCCATCGGTACACGCCGTAGGCCACCGCGGCGACCGCAGGCAGCACGCCAACCCAGATTGGCAATCGCAGCGCCAGCACCATCACCGCACCGCAGACCAAGGCGAGCAGGCCCAGTCCCAGCATCTGCAGATCCAGCACGGCTACCTTCGCGGCGTCCTCGCCGAGCGAGCGTTCCGCTCGTCCGCGATTTGCCCGCAGTCGGCGTGCCACCCATACGTTGGTGACGAAGTCCACTATTCCTTCGATCAGCTCGCCGATGAGTCCCGACATGGTCCAGCCTTGGCCCAGTTTATGAACGGAGTCATCTTCGGAGAGGAGGGCGGCATGGTCAAGGGGGAGCCATGACCCTGATGCCCCGTTCACAGCCATCGCTCTAGATTCGGCCCATCCAAGGGGACCGAGCACGTGCTCCAGCCGGAACAGGACACTCCAACCTGGCGCATTTACGAGACGCTGCTGCAGGCGACGCCCGATCTGTCGTACGTGTTCGATCTGCAGCACCGGTTCATTTACGCCAACAAGGCCCTGCTGACCATGTGGGGCATGAGCTGGGACGAGGCGATCGGCAAGACCTGCCTGGAGATCGGGTATGAGCCGTGGCATGCGGCCATGCATGACCGCGAGATCGAACAGGTAATCGCCACCCGCCAGCCGATCCGCGGCGATGTGCCGTTCCCACACGCCACGCTCGGCGTGCGCATCTACGACTACATCTTTACCCCGGTCATTGGTCCGGATGGGCAGGTCGAAGCCATTGCCGGCAGTACCCGCGATGTCACCGAGCGCAAGCGCCATGAGCAGCATCAGCAACTGCTGATCAACGAGCTCAATCACCGGGTCAAGAACACCTTGGCAACGGTGCAGTCGATCGCGCGGCAGACCCTGCGCAGTGCGGCGGGGTTGGAAGATGCGAACGCGAAGATCGAAGAGCGTCTGGTCGCCCTGGCCAGTGCGCACGACATCCTGACCCGCGAGAACTGGCACAGCGCCGACATCCGCGACCTGGCGCAGTCCACGGTGGATGCTTACGGTGCCCCGGGTCAGTTCCAGCTGGAAGGCGACAGCTGCCGACTGGATCCGCGCCGTGCGCTGGCCCTGGCGATGGCGCTGCATGAGCTCGGTACCAACGCGGCCAGATATGGCGCGCTTTCCTCCCGCGAGGGGCGGGTGTGCCTGCAGTGGTCCAGCACCGACCTGGACGGCGATCCACGCATTGAAGTGGTGTGGCAGGAGCACGGTGGCCCCGCCGTGCATGAGCCGGCGCAACGTGGCTTCGGCTCGCGCCTGCTGGAGCGGGGGCTCAAACACGACCTCGGTGGTGGGGTCGAACTGGCATTTGCACCGGACGGCGTTCGTTGCCACCTGTGGATGCCGCAGCCGAACCTGGAGGAGGGACAGCTGATATGAGCAGGAACGTACTGGTGGTTGAGGACGAAGCGATGATCATGATGCTGATCGAGGATCAGCTCGTTGACCTGGGTTACGTAGTCCATACCGCGCCGAGCGTGCAGGCGGCCATGCTGATCCTGCGCGATCAGATCGTCGACATGGCATTGCTCGACGTCAATCTGGCCGGCACATCGTCAGCGCCGGTGGGCCATGAACTGGAGGCGCGCGGCATCCCGTTCGCGTTTGCGACGGGGTACGGGCAGCAGGGAGTGGATGAAGCGTTCCGCGACCACGTGTGCCTGCAGAAGCCCTTCCGCGTGGTGGACCTGAAGCGCACTCTGGAGGCTCTGGAGCACCAGCTCGCCGAGATGGGCCCTCAGGTCAGTGCCCGCACCACTTCCTCGATCAGGATGATGTAGCAGGCCAGGAAGTAGACCTTCAGCAGGGCGGGGTGCTGCTTGGCAACGAAAGCGCGCATGGCGGTCTTGCTGTTGTGTGGGACGTCATCATTGTGACCATGGGGTGAAACTGAGGCAACGGTCACACATTCAGTGAAATGATGACGTATTTCACCAAAAGTCAATGGAATTCAAACACTTAATTCCGGCGCTCGATGAAGGGCACCTTACCGTTTGTCGGAAAATTCCTACATGACTTTCTTCACATGCCGCTGGCGACCGTCTCACCGGGGCAGCACGGGCCACTGGCTACGGTAAGGGTCACTTCTTACTCCCCGCAGAGGGAAAGGTTTCAGCATGATCAAGTGGGCCATCATTTTCGCCGTCATCGGCCTGATTGCCGGTGCGCTGGGCTTCGGCGGCATTGCCGGCGGGGCCATCGGCATTGCCAAGTTCCTGTTCTGGGCCGGCATCATCATTGCCGTGGTGCTGTTCCTGTTGGGCATGACGGTGGCCAAGAAGGTCACCTGAGTTCAGGCGTCCCCTGGGACACGCATGGCGCGTCCCTACGCCGGGCGCGTCAGCGCCAGCAATCCTTCCAGCAGACGCTCGGCCCGTGGGCCGCCATCATCGTCCAGCGGACACGCCAGCGACTGCAGCCAGAACCCATGGGCGGCGCGGCGCGCAGCGGTCATGCGGTGATCCCGCCGCTCCTCGGGAAACTGCTCCAGCTTTTCAATAATCCACGCCTTCAACACCTGCGCGATCTGCGGATCCGGCCGGCCACCCGGTGCATCCGGGCCGGGCAGGCGCGGCGCCAGGCAGGCGCGGAAGATCGCCGTGACATAGGCACGCGAAAAGCGTCCATGCGGATCCGGGTCCAACCCCATCAGCACTTCAACGGCATGGTCGAAGTCGACCAGGGCCACGT
>JAEXNZ010000316.1 GCA_023439425.1 Pseudomonadota bacterium | reverse complement strand
GGGGGCGCGCGACGCGGGTTGGTCGGGCACCGGGTTTGGTCGTTCGATCCGGGTTGGTCGCGCAGCCGGGCAAGCCCGGCTCTACGGCCATACGCTCGGGTACGGAGGGCATTGCTTTGCAAGCAATCAGCGATCAACGAAAATCCCCTCAATGCATGACATTTCCTCCAAGGCACCTGCGTGAGCGCTGCAACCCCGTTTCCGAATCCGGCGCTGCGTCGCTCTGCTCCTGCTGACACCGTGATCGTCGCCGACGTCGGCGGCACCTATGCACGCGTCGCGCTGGCTGACGTGGTCGCCGGCGCACCGCCACGCATCACCGCGCTGCGTCGCTACGCCTGCGCCGAGCACGCCAGCCTGGCCGCGATTCTGGCCGACTTCCGCGCCAGCCTGCCGCAGGCTCCGAACACTGCCGTGGTGGCCATTGCCGGCGTCCTGAAAGGCGACGATCTGGTCAACACCAATCTGCCGTGGTCGGTATCAGTGCAGGCCGCCCGCCGCGACGCGCAGTTGGCTGCACTGGAACTGATCAACGACTTCGAAGCGGTGGCCTACGCGATTCCGTTCGTCGACGCGCAAGCACGCGTGTCGCTCACGCCGGATGCACCGCAGACCAACGCGTGGCCTGCCCTGGTGCTGGGCGCAGGTACCGGCCTGGGCGCGGCGCTGCGCTTTGAGGCGGGTTCGCGCGCGGTGCTGGCGAGCGAGGCCGGGCACGCCGCACTCGGTGCGGGCAACGCGCTGGAGCTGCAGGTGCTGCAGCAGCTGCTGCAGCGCTGGGAACACGTGGACAACGAACGCGTGCTGTCCGGCACCGGGCTGATGAATCTGTACCCGGCGCTGTGTGCGCTGCGTGGGGCCACCGTGCAGTGGACGACGCCGGAGGCCCTGATCAGTTCCGCGCTGGACGGCGAGGACGCGCTGGCAGTGGAAACGCTGGAAGTGTTCTGCGGCTGGCTGGGCAGTCTGGCCGGCGACCTCGCGGTCAGCTTCGGCGCGCGCTCGGTGTATCTGGCCGGCGGCATTTCCGCACACGTGGCCCGCTTCCTGCACGACGGCCGTTTCCGCGACCGCTTCCTGGCCAAGGGTGTGATGCGCCCAGTGCTGGAGCAGGTGCCGGTATGGCGGGTGGAGCACGGCGAACTGGGCGTGCTCGGCGCGGCCGTGTGGTACGACGAACATCGCCGCGCAGCGGCCTGACAAAGAGACCCGGCCTTCCCGGGGCCGGCACATGGCAACGGGAGAGGCAGCGCGTGACTGATCGCAGAACATTTCTTCAGGCCGGTGCGCTGGCCGCTGGCGTGGCCGCATTTCCGCGCGTACAGGCCAAGGCCAATGGCAGGGCCCGCGTCGTATCGACCTGGGATTTCGGCGTTGGGGCCAACCAGGCGGCCTGGAAGGTGCTGGGCAACGGCGGTAGTGCGCTGGATGCGGTGGAAGCGGGTGCGCGCTGGGCCGAGAGCGAGCTGTGCAATCCCACTGTGGGCCGCTGCGGCAACCCGGACCGCGACGGCGTGCTGAGTCTGGACGCCAGCATCATGAACGGCGACGGCAGCTGCGGCTCGGTGGCGGCACTGGTGGACATCGCGCACCCGGTGTCGGTGGCCCGCAAGGTGATGGAGCAGACCCCGCACGTGATGCTGGTCGGCGAGGGTGCACAGCAGTTCGCCATGCAGCAGGGCTTCAAGCGCGAGAAGCTGCTCACGCCGGAAGCGGAAAAGGCTTGGCGCGAGTGGTTGAAGACCGCGCAGTACACGCCGGAAATCAATGCCGAGCGCCGCAGCCGGCCGGGTGACAGCAGCAACCACGACACCCTGGGCATGCTGGCCGTGGACGCGAAGGGTCAATTGGCCGGTGCGTGTACCACCAGTGGCATGGCGTGGAAGCTGCATGGCCGGGTGGGTGACAGCCCGATCATTGGTGCTGGTTTGTACGTGGACAACGAGGTCGGCGCAGCCACGGCATCAGGCGTGGGCGAAGAGATGATCCGCAACGCCGCGTCGTTCCTGGTAGTGGAACTGATGCGCCAGGGCCGCACCCCGGCGCAGGCCTGCCGCGAGGCAATTGCGCGCGTGGTACGCAAGCGGCCGGAGGCCAGCAGGACGCTGCAGGTGTGCTTCCTCGCACTGGGCCGCAATGGTGACGTAGGCGCGTATGCCCTGCACCGGGGTTTTGTGTACGCGGTGTGCGATGCCGAGCGCCAGGACGACCTTCGTGATGCGGCCTCGGTGTACACCACGGAGCAGACCTGAGCATGGCACACGTGCTGGAGATCGCCTCCAATTCGGTGGCCTCGGCGTTGTCCGCTCAGCGCGGCAGTGCGGATCGCATCGAGCTGTTCGACAACCTGGCCGAGGGCGGCACCACGCCGTCGTTCGGCAGCATCGCGCTGGCACGCGAGCAGCTGCAGATTCCGTTGTTCGTGCTGATCCGGCCGCGCCCGGGTGACTTCCATTACGACGCGCTGGAACGTGCGCTCATGCTACGCGATATCCAGCAGTGCAGGGCGCTGGGGTGCGACGGCGTGGTGATTGGCGCGCTGGATGTGGACGGCAATGTGGACGTTCCGTTGTGCCGTGAACTGGTGCAGGCCGCGGGGCCGATGCAGGTTACCTTCCACCGCGCGTTCGATGCGGCGCGGGATCTGTCGGCTGCGTTGGAGGACGTGATTTCGCTCGGTTGTCAGCGGGTGCTGAGTTCCGGCGCCCAGGCCAGCGCGGAGGCTGGGGCTGATGTGCTGGCAGCGCTGGTGAAGCAGGCGGCAGGACGCATCAGCATCATGGCGGGTGCAGGGATCAAGCCCGGCAACATCGCGGCGGTGGCGAAGGCGACCGGCTGCAATGAATTGCACGCCTCGGCCAAGGGTACGCGTCGTTCCGACATGCGATTCCAGAATCCGGCACTGCTCGGCTTGTCGCCCGACTGGATCACCACCAACGCCGACGAAGTCGCCGCCTTGCGCGCAGCATTGGCCTGACCTCCCGCATCGGCATGGCCGAATCAACGGCGGTGTCGATTCGGGGTCATTCGTTACCGGACGTTGGGGTTTTCACGGCGATCGTCTGTCGACCGATCCCACCGGCGCAGTGCATGGTTTTTGATCTTCCGTGGCCACCGACATTCTATCGATGGCGGGTCGGGATGGGCTGGAGGGGGCGTGAGCCGCATGGATGCGGCGACTGAGCTTACAAGGACGTACTTGCAGCGTCCCCCGG
>JAEXNZ010000298.1 GCA_023439425.1 Pseudomonadota bacterium | reverse complement strand
GTTCAGCGGCCAGCGCGTTGAGTGCGTCCGCGTCAATGTCCAGCAGGGCCAGTTGCATCCCCCTGGCGTGCAGTTCGCGCGCCAGCGCAGCACCGATGCCTTTGGCGGCACCGGTGATCACGGCGACCTTGTTCTTGGTGATGATCGTATTCATGCGTTGAGTCATGGTGTTGTCTCCTTGTGTATCCGTTGCGGCCGGGCCCGGCTGACGGCCAGCAGAAAAATCACCAGGCCACCGCCGGCCAGCGCGGCACCGACCAATCCCGTCGACGTCCAACCAAACCCCATGGAGATGGACAGGCCGCCGGCCCATGCACCGATGGCATTGGACGTGTTGAAAGCGGAGTGATTCAGCGCCGAGGCCAGCGATTGCGCCTTGGGCGCGGCATCCATCAGCCGCGCCTGCAGTGCCGGAACCAGGGCAAAGCCGATGCCGATAAGAAACAGCGTCGCTGCGGCCGCCGGCACGCTCTTCGCGGTCCAGGTAAAGACGCCCAGAAACACCGCGTTCCAGATCAGGAAACCGATGATCGACCGGGTCAGTGATTTGTCGGCGAGCCAGCCGCCGGCGACATTTCCGACCACCATGCCAAGCCCCCACAACGCCAGGAACCAGGGCACATTGGAGGCCGGCTGTGCGGTGACCTCGGTCAGCGTCGGGGTGATGTAGCTGTAGACCGCAAACATGCCACCAAAGCCGATGGCAGCGGTGGCCAACGTCAACCACACCTGGGCCGACGTGAGCGCCGACAGTTCGCTGCGTGGTGAGGCTCCCGCTTCGGCCTGCAGCGTGGGCACGGTGAAGGGCAGCAGGACCAGCATCAACGCGCCACCGGTGGCTACCAGCGCATAGGCAGCGCGCCAGCCGAACGCCTGACCCATCCAGGTCACCAGCGGCACACCCAGCAGGTTGGCCGCAGCCAGGCCCAGCATCACCCGGCCGATGGCCTGCGTTCGCTGGTTGAGCGGGACCATCGAGGCGGCGACCAGCCCTGCCGTGCCGTAGTACGCGCCGTGGGGAAGACCCGAGATGAACCGCGCCACGGCATTGAGGCCGAAGTTGCCCGCCACAGCGGTCAAGGCGTTGCCGACCAACACCAGGGCCGCCAGCCACATCAGGATCCTGCGCCGCTCCATGCGTGCTGTGACCATGGCCAGCAGCGGCGCACCTACCACCACCCCGATGGCATAGGCGCTGATCAGGTGCCCTGCGGTGGGAATATCGACCCGGTACGTGCGGGCCATGTCCGGCAGCAGGCCCATGGCCGCAAACTCTGCGGTACCGATGAACAGGCCGCCCAGGCCCAATACCAGCTGCGCCGTCAGCAGGCCCCTGCCGGTGCTGGGCTTGATGTCGTTCGTCATGATTGCTCCCGTGCGTGAAACAAGCACACCTTTGGCCGAATGCCTTGGGGGCTGGACGCCATAGTGGGAGCGGGAGCTGCCGAAATGGGCGAGGAAGACTCAACGGAGTGATGAACCCACCTTTCCAATCCAAGTGGTTGCCAGACGGATCAGGGGCTTACACTGAGAAGAGCTCAAGTAAACGCGCGCTTGAGCCAGGCTCACCTTTTCGCTGCCGGTTCCGGGTGTAGGGTGCGATCCACGGCAACCAGAGGCGGCGAACATAATGGCCAGACTGACGCGAGGCGACCTGGGCGACCTCAACATGTTCCGCCAGATCGCAGAATCCGGCGGCTTCAGGAAGGCGGCGGCGCAACTGGATCTTTCCCCCTCTGCTCTGAGTCACGCCATGCGCGGACTGGAAAGCCGGCAGGGGGTTCGCCTGTTCAATCGCACCAACCGCAGCGTGACCCTGACCGCCGCCGGGCAGGAATTGTTGGCGCGCCTCAATGCCGGCTTCAGTGAGATCGAGCTGGGCTTGGAGACCCTCAATCGTTACCGCGATCGACCGGTGGGTCAGCTGCGCCTGAACATTCTCAGCGACGCGGCCCGTCTGGTGCTGGCTCCGATCCTGGCCCGTTACATCCAAGCCTTCCCGGCTGTGCAGCTGGAAGTTGTTGTCCAGGATGAAGTTGTGGATATCGTCAACGATGGCTTCGATGCCGGCATTCGCTACGGCGGCCTCGTACCGGAAGACATGGTGGCGATTCCGCTGGGTCGGGAGCTGCGCTGGATCATGGTGGCGTCCCCCGAGTACGTGCGCAACGCCCCTGCTCTGCACTGCCCCGCAGATCTGGCCGGGCACCGCTGCCTGGGGATGCGGATGGGGAATGGTCAGATCTACCGATGGGAGCTGGAATCGGCCGACGCTTCCGCGGTGGTTTCCGTTGAATGGGCCGCAATTCTCAATGAAACCATTCTGTCCATCGAGCTGGCCGAGACGGGCGGAGGCATAGCCTACTGCCTGGAGCATCGCGTCGCGCGGCAGCTCGCCGATGGCACCCTGGTGAGGGTGCTGCCGGAGTGGAGCTCATTCGGACCCGCTTTCCACCTGTACTATCCCAGTCGACGCCAGCTCCCCGAAGCACTTCGGGAGCTGCTGCGGATGATTCAGAACCAGAGCGCTGTTACGGAATAGTCCTGCGTATCGGCTCGGGCGACCAAGCAACCTACAGGACCGGCGTAGGTTTCGGCGTAAGCTTCCATGCACAGCTTGCATGCCCTCCTATCCTTCCGCTGGAGAAGCTACATGAATGCTTTCCTGCCCGCCTTGCTGTCTATCGGACTACTTAGCGCGTGCCAACGCGCCGAGCCCACGCCAACCGACACGCCTCCACCGGCTACGCCGCCCGCGCCGCCCGCTTCTTCGCTGGTGCTGTTTGGGAATGGCTATCCAACCGACGGGGCACCCTGTCGCCGCGTTGGCGAGAGTGAGGCAACGGCGCAGTGGCTGGATCACACTGCGGATCTCGTCGGCTGTCCCGATGCCGCGTCCGCCGCTGCGCTCGGCGGCAAGGTCGTCGCCACGATTGGAGGTATGACCGTGGTTTCCGTGCCTCATGAGTCCACTGCCGCACGGCAAGCGGCCAGCGGCACCAGCGGCCCGAAGCGCTGATCATCGTTGGTTGATTGCCCTACACGCGGGTTGGCAACCTCGGGGCGGCGATCCCGCCGCCCCGTCTACCGTCTGGTCAGTCGGCGGGGACCAGCTTCCAGCGTTCTCCAGTGGCCTGGAACCGCACGACCACCTTCGAAAGTGCCTCCGCTGACGGATTGGCCGCCAGCACCATCAGTTCCTGCCCAGTACCCAGGTACATCCGCCTGCCCGGCTCCACCCCAAGATCACGGATCCACAGTCCGCGCGTCTTCATGCACGGCACGCTCGGGCAGTTGGGATAGGTCTTTACGCCTTCATGGGTAAGCGCGTTGATCATCACGCTCTTCGGTGCGCGCCAGAAGCGCCTGCGGAACTCGCGCTGCTCATCGGTCAGGTCGACCCAGTTGTTGTCCATCATGGTGTTCCTCGTGATGCTCCATCGCCGGGATGGCAGTTCAGAGCGTTGACTAGCGGTGGGACGTACGTCCGCGAAGGTGTTGTGTTTCGTCACCCAGGAGGCATACGCCGTCCAACTTGCAAACAACTAATCAAGGCTCTAACACCCGAGGCCACGACATGCGCCAGAAATGAGGATAGCGGAGTCCGTAGTTCATACGAAACCAGCGATGTCGCATCGAGCATCAATGGATCGTGATCTTCGGCGCACTCCCGTTACGCAGCAGTTACATGAAGTAAGGCTTGTCGCCCTCACTTCCCGGCTTGTTCACGCCCAGGTTCTCACCGATATGTCGCTCTGGGTGCAGGATGACCTCGCTGATCAGGTCGCCCACGCTCCTACGGGAGACCACGGTGCCCTTGAAGGGCCGACCCTTTTCAGTGATCTCGTAGTCCACCTCGTCTTCGTCAGTCAGCCAGGCGGGACGGAGGATCGTGTAGTCCAGGCCCGAGGCTTCAATGGCATCAGCCGCGCGGCGGAACGGCTTCAGATCCTCACCGATGATGGCGTTGTTCCATTTGCCGAACGCACCGGGAACTTCGTTATAGATGCCCAGCGAGAGAACGAAGATCATGCGCGTGACGCCCGTGGCCTTCATGGCCGAGATCACGGCGTCAGCCTGCTTGTCCAAATCCTCACCGGTCAGGTTGGCGTATACGATGTCCTGGCTGGCTACGGCTTCCTTCAGCAGATTCCTGTCCAGTACGTTTCCGATGACCACCCTCGCATTCGCCGGCTCTTTGCCGGTCAGCTTCTTTGGGTTACGCAGTAGCAGGGTCTGCTGCAGATTCTTTTCAGCGGCAAGCGACGTGATCACCCATTGGGCAATCTGACCGCTTGCGCCCAGAATGAGCACATTCTTCATGATGACAGCCTCCCGATCTCAGAGATGGGTCTTGAAGAACGGAACGACCTGGGCCATCGCGATTCCAACCGGTTCCGGTTTGTCGTACAGGTCGTAGTGTGACCAGCCTTCAGCGACGACGATCTGCTTGTGCTCGGAAGCCGCACGGCTGTAGATCTCCCAGCCATCGCGATAGGCACCGAAGCCGCCGGGCTTGCTTCCGATCACCACCATCAGTGGCTGGGTCAGCAGCACTTCGGCGTTGAGGAAGGCATCCCAGCCCATCGCCGCGCCGGTGAAGGACATCAGCTGACGGGTGGAACCGTTGGGTTGCTGACCGCGCGCGGTCTTGTAGTACTCAGTGGCTTCCAGCACATCAATATCCGTGATGCCGACGGTCCTGCCCGCTTCGACCGAGTCCGGCAGCAGGTTGGCCGCGGTGCGCTCGGCACCCTGCGCCTGCGCCGTGCGCATGTCGGCGATGTTGGCGGCCATTTCGCGTGGCTTGAACTGCGCAAAACCCTCGCGGATCAGCCGGCCGTAGTTCACGCCGGTGATGGACACCAATGCCTTGAGGCGATGGTCGGTGATGCCCGCATGGACGGTGTAGGCACCGCCGCCGCAGACGCCGATGGCACCGATGCGACCGGGGTCCACGTAAGGAAGCGACTGCAGGTAGTCGACGGCGAAGCGGATATCCGAAACGCGGATGGACGGGTCTTCGATGAAGCGCGGCTCTCCGCCGCTGGCCCCCTGGAAGCTGGCGTCGTGCACCAGCACCACGAAGCCCTGCTCGGCCAGGCCCTTGGCGTAGACATTACCCGCCGTCTGTTCCTTGCAACTGCCGATGGGGTGGGTGCTGACAATGGCCGGGTACTTTCTGCTTTCGTCGAAGTCAGCCGGGAGGTACAGGTCGGCCGCGGTCTGCCACCCCAGGTTCTGATAGCTGACGGTCTTGAGGGAAATGGTGCTCATGATGTTCTCCCGACTCAGATGCGGCTCTGGAAAAATGAAGCCAGCGCCGAGGCGGCTTCGTCGACGTACTTCGGCACGTCGTACAACGACATGTGGTTAGCCCCTTCCACCACGTGCAGGGCTTTGTCCTTGCTTGCCGCCCGCGCCAGCAGGTCATCGCTCATCCACTTGCTACCCGCCGCGCTGCCGGCCACGGCCAGGATCGGCTGGGTCAGGAACGCTTCGGCCTTGTTGTAAGCGTCATAGGTGATGATCTGGTTGAGATTGCGGGTCAGTGCAAAGCCCGGTGCATTGGGATGTTCGGCGCGCGGGGTGTGGTAGTACTCCCATGCTTCGCGCAGCTCAGCATTGGGCGCATCTTCTTCGCGCAGCGGGGCCAGCGGGATGTTCGCGAACTCGCCAGAGGCCATGTCCGTGGTGCGCGCATCGGAGCCGAAGTCCAGGTAGCCCACGGCATCGGCGTCCTTTACGGTGTTCTCCCAGCCGTTGCGGAACATCTGGCCGATATTGACCGCACTCACCGTGCCCAGTGCCTTGATGCGGCGGTCGTTGATGGCAGCGTTGGCGCTGTAGCCCGCTCCTGCGCAGATGCCCATGGCACCGATACGGTCCGGGTCGACGTACGGCAGCGTGGTCAGATAATCGATGACCGCGCTCACGTCTTCGGTGCTGATGTACGGGTTCTCCAGCTGGCGCGGCTGGCCGGTGCTGGCACCCTGGTAAGAACGATCGAAGGCGATCGTGACCAGGCCCGCTTCGGCCAGCTTCTTCGCATACAGGCCAGCGGTCTGTTCTTTCACGCCGCCGCCCGGATGGGACACCACGACTGCGGGGTGCTTGCGGGATTCGTCAAACGCCTCCGGGAAGTAAAGGGTGGCCGCGGTGGTGACGCCCTGGCCGTTGAGATTCTTGAAGGTGACGTTGCGCATGTGCGTGCTCCGCTGTGGTGTTGGATGGCCGGTGCGTGTGCCGACGAAGCCATCCTATTGACCGCATTGGGTGTAATAAATAGTCTTCCGGAGACATGAGCTGTAAGTCGAGCTAAACAATGCCCATCGAGCCCTCCCTCGTCAGCGCGCTGACATGGTTTGCCCACATCGCCCGGCACCGCAGCTTCACCAAGGCAGCGGCGGAGATGGAGATCACCCGGGCTGCACTCTCCCAGCACCTGAAAGCACTGGAAGAACGGCTGGACGTCAGGCTGCTGCACCGCACCACGCGTAACATGTCGCTTACCGAAGAGGGGCAGCAGTTGCTGGACGTGCTGCAGCCGGCACTGGCCTCAATCGAGCGGGCGGTGGAAGGGTTGGGCGAAGTCCACTCGGAACCCTCCGGCGTGATCCGGATGAACAGTTCGCGCATTGCGTCACGCCTGCTGCTGGAGCCGCACATGGGCGAGTTCCTGGCGCGTTATCCAAAACTGCGGCTCGAGCTGATCATGGATGACGGCTTCTCCAACCTGGTGGCCAACGGCCTCGATGCCGGCATCCGGCTGGGAGAGAGTCTGGATGAGCACATGGTGGCGGTTCCTGTCACGCCGCCGTTGGAGATGGCGATTGTGGGTTCGCCAGCGTACTTCGAGCGGCATGGCATTCCGGAGAGCCCTGCGGATCTGATCGGTCATAACTGCCTGGCTTACCGTTTCACGTCCAGCGGCACGATCGACCACTGGACGTTCACCGCTCCCGAGGGCCAAGAGCGGAAGTTGGTGTTCGAGCCACAGGGCAACGCGGTGTTCAATGACGATGACAGCATGCTGCGGGCGGCGCTGCAGGGCGTGGGCCTGATTCGTCACATCGACCTGTGCGTCCGCGAGCACCTCGACAGCGGCGCGCTTGTGCGCGTCCTGGCACCATGGTGCCGACCGTTCCCGGGCTTCTTCCTTTACGTGCCGTCACGGGCCCAGATGCCAGCGAAGGTCCGAGCACTGATGGATTTTCTGGTGGAGCGGCGGGAGCAGTTGGCCCCTGCCCCGTCCCGGCGTGTTGCCACTGAGGATCGGCGGGTGAGGGTCAGGCATGGTAGTCGGCGAAGGCCGGTAACAGACGACTGAGGGTTGCGCTATGCGTGGAAGGTGCCTTCAGTGAAGGCGCGTTTCTTCAGGTCGGCGCGGCTCCTTTGTAGAGCCGGGCTTGCCCGGCTGCTCCTGGCGAAAGAGCCCAAAACATGTGCTCCCTACTCGCGACGCATTTGAGAGAAGAGCAGCCGGGAAAGCCCGGCTCTACGGTGGGCCGATGGCTGTTTATGGCTGCAGGTCTTCAAGGGAAGCTTCCAGCAGACTCACATAGGTATCCAGACGGGTTCGCATGGCAATCAACAGCCAGCCGACGACATACAGAAGAACCAGCGCGAAGATGAGCAGCCCGCCGAAGGGGCTGACAGCAAAGGCCCCAGCCCAATCACCCCACTCCCAGTTGCGGAACTGGAGATAGAACGCGACCAGGACAGGAAACGGCCCCAGTTTCTGGAGTCCGCCGTACATCAGGCCGGTTCGATCAATCATGCCGGTTCGCAGCTGGCTTACATAGCGAAGTCGTTGCTGGCGTTCCGTCTTTGGGAACTGGCGCAACTGAGCCACCAATCTCTTCCAATAGTTGTACTCGTCGTCCATTTCATTGGCATGGGAAAGGCGTGGTTTGCGGAACTGACGCCCTTCCCTGACGAGCATCAGTACAAGCCAAAGTACAAAGGCACCCACTTCAATGGCGAGGCAGACCTCAACTGCGGTCACCATCCAAAGCGCGGCCTGCATGATCTGCGGCAGCGCCCCGATGGCCAGCCCAATGCCCATGGCAGCAAAGCCAGTCCAGAATGAACCGCGCTCCAGGCGTGATGCCTTGGGGTAGATCGTGGTGGAAGCGTAGGCCTGCACCTGCTGATAGAGCCAGGAGAAGGTCAGTTCTGGCTGGGTTTCGTGGCCGGCTGCTTGTGTGTTGCTGGCAACCTGCATATCCATTGCGGGCTTTCCTTTTGGGCGTTTGGGGCCGTGTCCGTGTGTCGGCACGGGTTCATTGCGGATCTATCGTACTGTCAGGACGGTTGTTCTGGCATCTGCCGCGCCGCAATGTTGCGTCGTTG
>JAEXNZ010000240.1 GCA_023439425.1 Pseudomonadota bacterium | reverse complement strand
GCATAGGCCTCCATTGCCTGCACCCCGCTCAGGCAGCGATAGCGCCCACCGCTGAAAACGTGCCACATGAAGCGATTGGTGTTCACACCTTGGTGATAGGGCCCGAAGACAGACAGCCACGCATTCGCCCAGTCGCGCGCTTCCGCCCCTGTGTAGGTTTGCAGAACATGCAGCGCATCCAAATCGCCCCGCTTCGGATGGTTCCTCACCACTTCCTCGCTTTCCTATTTGCAGGCATCGAACACCCCATCGTCCATTCGCCGGGTTAGCTCAAACGTTCTTCGGGAACCGGCGGCTTCGAACGCGGCGGCACGCTGGGCTTTGGCGGTAGCGCAGGCCTGCGGGTCACGATACTGGCTGATGGCAGCGCCGGATACCGCACCTTGATGTGGTCGAACCCGCGCGTCTGAGCGCCTGCGCGCATCCAGTTCACGCTGAATCGCATCCAGCCGCGCCTGCCCATACGCATTCGGCGCTTCCGGCACCGCGTCCCATCGCTTCACCGCCTGCCCGGTTGCACACGGATCGGACTGGTAAACGGTGCTTCCGCCGTCTACACACTTGTACACCTGCTGGGCTGCGGCCGGGCACGCCCAGAACAACGCCAGCACCAAAAACGCTCTCACCTCCATGTTACCCCCCTGTTCGCCGCCTGACCCTGGCGGCAGCCGGCCTAGTCTATAGTGCGGACAACCCCTCCAAGAAGGCAGCACGGATGCGAACCCACCTCACCCGCACATTACTGGCTGCCGCCCTGCTCTCTGGAGCGCCGCCTGCTTTGGCGGAATCGACCCAGGTGGATGTGCGCGTCCTCGCACGCGGGGCCAAGTTCATCGGCGGCTACAGTGATTCGGCACGGGTGGTGCTGACCGATGCGGACACCGGCGAAGTGCTGGCACGCGGCCTCACCCAAGGCACCACGGGGGACACCCAGCGCATCCTGGCGCGAGGCGTTGATGGAGACAAGCGCCTGTCGACCCCAGACTCGGCGGTCTACCGCGCCACGCTGGATCTGGCCAAACCCCGCCGCGTCACCGCAACGGTCACCGGTCCGCTCAGCCAGCCGCAGGCGGCGACCACGGTCACCAGCACCCAGTGGCTGCTGCCGGGGCGCAACGTGACCCAAGGCGATGGCTGGGTACTGGAACTTCCGGGGCTGGTGGTGGACCTGGTTGAGCCGGCGGCATTCCAGCCCACCAAAGTAGGTACCGCGCTGCCGCTGCAGGTCGCAGTGACCATGATGTGCGGTTGTGCACTTTCGGAAGATGGCCCATGGAAGGCCGGGGCCGTCGAGGTGGACTACCAGGTAGCCGTGAACGGAAAGACGCAGCCCTTACAGCGGATGCGCTTTGAAGCTGCAACTGGCCGCTACAACGCAACGCTCATGCTGCGCGAAGCCGGCATCCATGAGATTGAAGTGCGCGCATGGGATGCGGCCGGCGGCAATGCGGGCGTGGCCCGCACCACCGTATTCGTCCGCTGATCAGGCCGCCAGTCCACCGACTACGTGGAAGGCCAGGTTGGCCAACCCATGGCCCAACACGGGCACCAGCAGGCTGCCGGTGCGGAAGCGCAGCCAGCCACCGGCCAGACTGCCGATGAAGGGAAACAGCCCGCTCATGGGATCGATGTTCCAGGTTCCCTTGCTGTATCCGAGGCTGTGCCACAAGCCAAAGGCGATGGCCGTGCCGATGATCACCGGCCAATAACCGCGCTCAGGCAATGCGCTGCCCCAGAGCGCGCCCAACAACACAGCCGGCACGACACCGCGATACACCAGCTCTTCCGCCAGCCCGGGCATCGTGACCTGGAACGCGAGCGTTTCCGCATCCGCCGAGCCGGGCTGGAACACCCACCCCAGCGCGGAACCCCACACGATGAACCCCAGCACCGCGGCCACCGACAGCCACGGGGTGCGCTGCTTGAAGGTAAGTCCGACCGCCTGCCGGTCCAGCTTCAGCGCCAGAATGACCAGCACGGAGAGGACGAGACTGTAGACCTTGCCCGACCAGTTCCAGCCGCCACCGATCACCGCCAGCGCAGGAACGGTGGACGCGAGCCCGGTAACCAGGTCATCCAGGCCCAGCAGCAGCGCGCCGAGCAGCGCCATGCTGATACGGATGCGCCGATCAAACAGGCGAACCAGCAGGAACAGCGCTGCGCAGATGAGGGTGAAGGTGGCGGCGAAGATCGCGGCGTCCATGTGGGTGCACTCCGATAGTGAAATCAAAAGGGGCGCGACCTCACGATCGCGCCCCTCAGCGCGTACTGCCTACTTCTTTACGTTCGCGGTATGGCCCTTCAGCGCCTCCGCCAACCCCGGCACACCTTCCGCCCCAGTGGGCACGGTGATGCTGGAGCCGGCGAAGTCCTTCCCGATGGGTTCGACACGACCACCCAGGCACTGCGCCAGGAAGCCCTCGGTGACCGCATTGAACGCTTTGCTGTTCTCAGGCCGGGCGAAGCCATGGCCCTCATCCGGGAACAGCGCGTACGTCACCGGAATACCCTTGGCCTGCATCGCCTTGACGATCTGGTCGCTTTCCGGCTGCTTCACACGCGGGTCATTGGCTCCCTGCCCGATCAGCAGCGGCTTGCTGATCTTGTCGACGTGGCTCAGCGGTGACCGCTCGTCCAGCAGCTTCTTGCCTTCCGGCGTGCGCGGGTCGCCCACGCGCTTGGCGAACTGCTCGAAGAACGACGCCCAGTACGGCGGAATGGTCGACAGCAGCGTGTTGAGGTTCGACGGCCCGACCAGGTCCACGCCGCACTTGAAGGTGTCAGGGGTGAAGGTCAGGCCCACCAAGGTGGCGTAGCCGCCATAGCTGCCGCCGAAGATCGCCACCTGGTCCTTGGTGGTGACTTTGTTGTCGACCGCCCACTGCACCGCGTCCAGCAGGTCATCGTGCATCTTGCCGGCCCACTCGCCGTTACCGGCGTTGGTGAACGTCTTGCCGAAGCCGGTGGAGCCGCGATAGTTCACCTGCAGCACGGCATAGCCACGGTTGGCCAGCCATTGGCCGTATCCGCTGTACCCATAGCTGTCGCGCGCCCAAGGGCCACCGTGCACCACCAGCACCAGCGGCACCGGCTTGTCAGCCTTGCCGTCCGCATTGGCATCCGCGACCTTGGGCAGCGTCAGGTAGCTCACCAGATTCAGGCCATCGCGTGCCTTGATCTCCTGCGGCCACTGCTTCACCAGCGGCTTGCCCTCCAGCGCGGGGCGCGCGCCGAACAGCTTGGTCAGCTTGCCACCATCGGCACGGTCATAGCGGTAGTACAGCACCGGCTGCTCGGCGGCCGAGTACGCCACTATCCAGGTCTTGTCGTCCAGCGTGCGCGAGTTGATCGAAATGTCGCCGGGGCCGATTTCTTTCAGCTTCTTCAGATCAGCGCCAATGGTGTCATCCAGCGGCTTCCACTCCTCGCGCAGGTAATCCACCGCCACCGCCTGCACCTTGCCGGTGCTCGGGTCGGACAGACTGTCGCTGATGTCGGCGCGGGCGTCTTCGGCGACCAATGTGCGTTGGCCACTGGTGGTATCCATGGCAAACAGCGCGGAGGTATCACGATTGCGCGAATCGAACAGATACAACGTACTGCCGTCGGTGGTCATGCCCGCCGGCCCGGTGGTGAGGCCGTCTTCAAACGGAATCTCATCGATCTTGCTCCAGCCACCCTTGCCGTCCGGCTTCAGGATGTCGCTGCCGCCGTCATCGCGCGAACGCGTGGCATAGCGCACCTGGTAATTGGCATCGGCTACGTAGCTGGACAGGTCATAAGTATTCTTCACCACTTCCGTACGCTTGCCGGTGGCCAGGTCGACGCTGTAGAGGTCGTGCCACTTCGGGTCGCGGTCGTTCATCGACACCAGCACTGCGTCCGGCTTGAGGTGGCTCAAGCCCACCACTTCGGCGCGAGTCTTCGGGAATGGCGAAAGGTCCTTCTCCGCACCGCTGTTCACATCCACGGCAAAGGCGTGGAAGTCTTCATCGCCGCCGGTGTCACGCAGATACACCAGGGTGCCGGGACGGTAGCTCCAGAAGTGATTGCGGATGCCACGCGACGCATCCTTGGTCACAGCTTTGGCCGCATTGATGTCGTTGGCCGGGGCGACCCACACATTCAGCACGCCGTTCACCGGGGCGATCCAGCTGATGAACTGGCCGTCCGGGCTGAGCTGCACCGAAACACGCTCGGGGTTGCCGAACAGCGCATCGCGCGGAATCAGTTCCGGCTCGGCGGGTGCTGCCGTAGCGGAAGGGGCGGCGGCGGTTCCGTCGCTGGGGGTGGATTCAGAAGCCGGCTTGCAGCCGGCAAGGGCAAGAACAACAGCAGAAACCAACAACGTAGTGCGCATGACCTGCTCCTTTGGATGCGACGCTGGGGATTCAACCGATACGGGCGCGGCCCGACATGCACAGCAGCGAAGCACGCGCTTTACCGAGTGTGACCGCCATGACCGCAGCCAACAATAGGCACGAAGTCACGTGTCAATCAGCGACAGGCCTCCGGCAGTGCCGCGACGGCCTTGACCACCTCCGGCTCCGCCGCCCGGCCTACGGCCGCATCCAGCTCACCCCCCGCCTTGCCGTGCTGGGCAACCAACGCACGCTCGCACGCGTGGTGTACCTGAAGGCGACCATTACTGCGCACGGCAGCACAGCGCCAGTCGCTGTCGCCGAGTGGCAGCACCGTATAGACCACGCTGTTGCATGCATCGTCGGCCCGTTCCGGCAGACTCCGGCCGCCATGGTCGACCGGCACCGAACGGCGGGAAGGATCGAAATAGCTGTCTGGAAAACTGCGCGCATACAGCGCAGGATCAATGCCCTGCCCGTCCGGACCCACACCGGGCAGACGCAGCACCCCATCACAGGGGGTTGCATCGGCCTGGCGCTGGATGAACCGATACAGTGGCTGGTCCATATCCGGGTGTTCGGCGGTCACCTCGCTGACCGCGTGCAGGATCGGAAGGTCTGCGCGGTTGGCCATCCGCGCCATCGCCCCCTTTTCCGCGTGGACGCAGCGGTCACGCACGGTGGCAACGACCAGAAATACCACGTCATCGCGGAACGCTTTATTGGCCTGAAGCTGCTGCGCGATCCGCCCATCCACCAGCGAAGGTACCGTTGCCGGCAAGGCGGCCGGAGCGGCCGGCATTGGTCCGTTTCCGGAGTTACCCAACAGCCAGATCGCCGCCCCCGTACCTGCCAGTGCCAAGGCCACTGCCACGAACCATGCGAACCGGGTCATCCGCTGACCGGCGTCAGCGTGGCATCGGCCGCGTCGTAGGACGCACTGGCGATATCCGCATCGAAGTGTTTCACCCGCAAGGTGCCGTGCAGCCGGTAGGGGTCCGACAGCTCGCCCATTGCCAGCGGCGTACCCAACACTACATGGATAATCTGGTTGGGCGGCGGCGGCGGCACGTGGATGCACGCGCCATAGAACGGTACGAACAACGCCTCGTTGACCCGTCCGGCATCATCGGTGCCCAGCGGCACGATGAAGCCATCCAGATCAACGCTACGTCCGTCCACGCCGTCCACCACTTCCGACGAGCCGAACTGCTTGGCACGTTGCGGGCTGGAGTGGTCGATCGGTTGGGTGGGCAAGGTGCCCGCACCGCTGTCATCGATCAGGCCACCCACGCCCTGCATGCCATTGCCGCGTACCAAGCCGATCTGAGGCGGTGGCCGCTGGAAGCTGCGGTCCTCCGGCATCAGCACTGACCAGCGGGTAATGGGGCCGGCATCGACAGGTTCGGAGGACGCACCCGGTACAGAATCCGGTGCTGCAGGCGCTGCCGGTGCCGCCTCCGGCGTTGGCGTTGGCGTTGGCGTGCAGGCCGCCAGAGCCCACACGCTGCAAACCAGAAGAACTACGGAACTACGGTTCATACGGCCTCAGTACTGCATCGCCGATGGTGTACGCC
>JAEXNZ010000216.1 GCA_023439425.1 Pseudomonadota bacterium | reverse complement strand
GCGATCACACCTTCTATAAGGTGCAGAGCCTCAAGCCCCGCCAGTCGTAACAATCTGTTGTGGGCGCGCCGTTGCCGCGCGCCGCCGGCTCCGCGATAGTGGTGGTTTCCACCATCGATCCATCCTGGAGTCCGCATGAAGCTGTACAGCAAGCCCGGAGCCTGTTCCACCGCCGACCACATTGCCCTGCAGTGGACCGGTCAGCCGTTTGAAGTGGAACTGCTCGACAAGGACACGATGAAGGCCCCCGCGTTCCTGGCGATCAATCCGGCCGGCGCGGTGCCGGCGCTGGTCGACGGCGACTTCGTGCTGACCCAGAACGCGGCGATCATGGGCTACATCGCCGACTCCTTCCCGCAGGCCGGCCTGGCCGGTGACGGCAGCCCGCGCCAGCGCGCCGAAGCCGCCCGCTGGCTGTCGTTCGTCAATTCCGACGTCCACCCGGCGTTCTCGCCGCTGTTCGGGCCGGGCAAGTTCATTGCCGACGAAGGCCAGTACGACGCGATCCGCGCCGCGGCGCGCAAGCGCCTGCGTGGCCTGTTTGAAACCGCCGACCGCCAGCTGGCCGACAAGCCGTGGCTGGCTGGCTTCCGCAGCGTGGCCGACCCGTACTTCTACATCACCCTGCGCTGGGCCGCCGGTGCCAACGTGGACCTGGTCGGGCTGGACAACGTGGCCGCGTTCAAGACGCGGATGGAAGCCGATGCGGGCGTGCAGGCGGCGTTGAAGGCCGAAGGGCTGGTGTGACGGTCACACACGCACACGTGTAGAGCCACGCCCTGCGTGGCTGTTGCGGTCGGACGACATGCGGCAGCCACGCAACGGCAGCGGGGCAAGCCCCGCTCTACGCGTCGACGGGTTGGGCCTGCAGCAAGGCGCGGGTTTCTTCCATCCAGCGGTTGGCCAAGGCCGGGCTTTTGGCCTTCGATACCGCCGCCGCCATTTCCGGCCACAGCTTCTCCAGGCTGGCCGCATCGGTGCAGCGTTCGATCTTGAGCTGCATGAAGTAGCCCTTCAGGCCCAGGTGCCTGCGCACCGACTCGCTCATCCAGTCATACAACTGCTTGTACAACGCAGGGTCGTGTTCGCGCCCGGCGGTCAGCGAACGCGGCGCGGCCGCCGCCAATGCGCCGCCGACCACTTCAATCAGGCCCATCGCCTGCAGTTGCGCCAGCGCGTCGTCCGGCGCGCGCAGGCCCGGCAGCATGCCGGTCAGTTCGTCGTCATCGCGCAGGCCGTCAACCATCAGCAGAATGGAGCGCAGTCCCGGCGGCAGTTTGCGCGCACGGTCTTCGATTTCCTGACGGCCAGCGGCCGTCTTGGCATGAATGAACGCCATGTTGTCCCCCTGTCACTCAGTGCAGCTGCGGGCGGGACCGGATTGAACCCGCGGCCACGCCACGCCCCCTTTGTGATGCCCCGATGCGACACGCACCGGGCCCCCACCACATTGGAAGCTTAACCGACGTTCATGATCAGGGGTGCTGCATCGCAGCACCCCGTATCGACCAACGGTATGCACACCTTCGGTGCGCACCCTTCGGGCCGTCGCAAGCGACGTTAGGAACGGCGATGCCGTTCCTTGCGATACCTACCACGGCGCGGTTGATCGGCACGCCGTCACCGGCCCAGCGCGCGGCGGATCTCGTCCAAGGCTCCCGGGTCGTCCAGCGTCGACAGATCCCCCGGATCGCGTTCTTCCGCCAGCGCCTGCAGCGAACGTCGCAGCAGCTTGCCCGATAGTGTCTTGGGCAGCGCGTTGACGATATGGATGTGCGCCGGACGCGCCACCGCTCCCAGCGAGCCGGTGACCCGCTGCATCATCTCGGCCACCACGGCGCTGCCATCGCCGACGACCGCCTGCTTCAGGGTGACGAACACCAGCGGCACCTGACCCTTCAGTTCGTCCTTGACCCCGATCACCGCCGCCTCGGCCACCTGCGGGTGCCCGGAAATGCACTCTTCGATCTCGCGCGTGCCCAGCCGGTGACCGGCGACGTTGATCACATCGTCGGTGCGGCCAAGAATGAAGGTGTAACCGTCCTCGTCGCGGATCGCCCAGTCCAGCGAGCTGTACAGCAGTTCCTTGAAATGGCTGAAGTAACTCTGCAGGAAGCGGTCGTCGTCCTTCCACACCGTGCTCATGCAGCCCGGCGGCAGCGGCGGCACCATCACCAGCACGCCCTTCTGCCCTGGCTCGACTTCCGCACCGGTGTTCTCGTCGATCACCTTCATGCGGTAGCCGAGATTGGGGAAGCCTGGCGAGCCGAAGCGCACCGGCTTCAGGTCCACGCCGGGCAGCAGGGTCAGCGCCGGCCAGCCGGTTTCGGTCTGCCAGTAGTTGTCGATGATCGGCTTGCCCAGCGCATCGTTGATCCAGTGCGCGGTCGGTTCGTCCAGTGGCTCTCCGGCCAGGAACAGGTACTTCAACGCAGCCAGGTCGTGCCGTTTGATGAAGTCGGCATCGTGCTTCTTCAGCACGAGGATGGCGGTGGGCGAGGAGAACATCGTGCGCACGCCGTATTGCTCGCACAGTGCCCACCAGATGCCCGGATCGGGACTGGTCGGCAGCCCTTCGTACAACAGCGAGGTGCAGCCGCCGATCAGCGGGCCGTAAACATTGTAGGAATGGCCGACTGCCCAGCCCACGTCGGAGGTGGAAAACATCACCTGACCCGGCGCGCAGTCGAACAC
>JAEXNZ010000090.1 GCA_023439425.1 Pseudomonadota bacterium | reverse complement strand
TGGCATCGGCATCACCTCGCCGCAGGTGATCCAGGCGATGACGCTGGTGATGCAGGTGATGAACGCGCATCCCGGCGCGACGATCAGCTTTACCGGTCACTCATTGGGCGGTGGCCTGGCCTCGCTCATGAGTGTGTTCTTCAACCTGAACGCTACGACCTTCGACGCCGCGCCCTTCCAGCCGACTGCGGAGAACCCGTTGCTTCTGCCAGTGCTCCGCTCAATGCTGGCCCAGTCCGGATACAGCAACCCAGCATTCGACGCATACGTCGATGCAGGTGGCGCGGATTTCTCCGCGCGCGAAAGCAAGGTGACGAGTTACTTCCTCAATGGCGAAATCCTTGAATTGATCCGCTTTCCGTGGTCCGTCATTGAAGGCGACGCCAAGCCTGCAATCGACATCGGAACGCCTTCCATCCTGGACACCGACAGCCTGTTTGCTCGGACCATGGCGCGTATCGATCTGCACTCGATGACCTTGCTGCAGGCCGCAATGTACTCCAACGACTTCCGCGTGGGCCTGACCCAGCAGAGCCAGGCCTTGGGCGAGTTTCTTAGTGCGTCGTTGTACGGCCGCAGCCCAGATGGGGAAGTACAGGACCTGCTCACCAAGCTGATGAATGAACACGTGGCCGATCTGGCCGATGGCAGCCCCCTGGCCCGACTTGACGCACTGGGACAGGATTTGTTCCGCATGGGCACGTCGGGCACGGTGGCGGACGAGGTGCTCAACAAGGGCATCCTTGGTGTGCTCGCCGAGTTCTATTACTTCAACACTTCTGCGGTGACGTCCGGCATCGTGGAGGAGGTAAACGGCGGCATTTCACTGGACATGTCCCGCATTGCTGCTGAATCCGACGGCTTGGGCAAGTTCCGTCTTTCAGAGGCGCTTTACGCGTTCCTGAAGGAGCGAGGCGATATTGCGCCCTTGTTGACGGGCCTGAAGACGTTGGTGGTGGAGAACGGCACCAGTGCGCTGTCCTATGACGGCAGCAGCGGCAATGACCTCGTCATCGGTGGAGAAGCCGTCGACACCTTGAAAGGTGCTGGAGGCAACGACTTCCTGTACGGGCTGGAAGGCGGAGACGATCTGGAAGGAGGAGCCGGCAACGACTACCTGGCCGGCGGTGGGGGCACGGACATTTACCGGTTCTTCAGTAACGACTCGGCCAGCGTTACGGTCGACCGGATCATCGACTCCGATGGCAGTGGCCAGATATGGTTCGATGGTGCCATCGTCGTCGGGGGCCAGCGCACCTCTGAACACGCTTGGTTGGACAGCACCGGCAAGTTGAAGCTGACCTTCCTGGACAATGGCTATGGCCAAGGCACGCTGGTCATTGATGTCATCGACACCCACGACAGCATCAGAGTGCAAGACTGGGCTTTGGGCGATCTCGGCATTACCCTGGGTGGGGAAGTGCCTGCGTCCAATGGCTCCCAGATGAGCAACGAAGACGATCTGTTCGGCAGCAATGGCAACAACACCGGCGACGATTCAGTCAGCGGCCTGGGCGGTAACGATGGCCTGGAGGGTGGTGCAGGTAACGACTATCTTGATGGCGGCGCAGGCAACGACCTGATGCTCGGCGGCACTGGCGATGACGTCCTGCTCGGCGGCGACGGCAACGACTACATCTATGACGGCTATGAGCAGGCCGATTTCCGGCAACTGAGTACCACCCCGGATCCGGATACTGGCAGAAGTGAGCAGGACAGGTTTGAAGACGAAGTCGCCGAACTGGGCGCAGCCGTGCTTGACCGCGGAAAGGCCTGGTACATGGCCCATGTCATTCACGCGCCGGGCTGGAGCCTCCTGAACCCGAATGGCACGCCGAGCGGCAACGACACCATAGACGCCGGCAACGGCAACGACACCGTGGTGGCGGGCGACGGCAATGACACCATCCTGGGCGGGGCGGGCAATGACCGCCTGGTCGGCGGCTACGACAACGACGTGATCTTTGGCGAGGGAGACGACGACGTCATCAGCGGCGACTATCATGATGCGGCCAATGCGCAATACGCGGTCGGGTGGCGCCACTCCGACCAGGCCAACGCCAACGGAAATGACGTGATCGATGGCGGCGCGGGCAACGACAGCGTCAGCGGCAATGGCGGCAACGACGTGCTCGCCGGTGGAGATGGAGATGACCGCATCTGGGGGCGCGGCCTGGCCAGCCCCGCGGACGGCGACGATGCCGATGCCGACTTCATCGATGGCGGTGCCGACAACGATGAGCTGGTCGGTGACGATGGTAATGATGTCATCCTCGGCGGCACCGGCGATGATTTCATCTGGGGCGACAACCGCAAGGCAGGAACCCGCCACGGCAATGACAACATCGACGCCGGCGCTGGCGACGACTTCGCCAGCGGCGACGGCGGCGACGACTTCATCGACGGTGGCAGTGGCGCGGACATGCTCTCCGGCGACTCCGCGGACCTCGATGGGTCCCTGCACGGCCGCGATCTGATCCATGGCGGCGCGGATAACGACGTTATCAATGGCAACGGAGGCAACGACACGCTGTTCGGTGATGATGGCGACGACACGCTGATCGGCGACAGGGCTTCCAACGAATCGCTTGCCGCCGCCTACCACGGCAACGACTACCTGGATGGCGGTGCCGGCAACGATCTGCTGTTCGGCGATGGTGGCGATGACCAGCTTGAGGGCGGCAGCGGCGACGATGAACTGCAGGGCGGGGACGGGAATGACGGCCTCGAAGGTGGCCTCGGCAAGGACCGCCTGTTCGGCGAGGCCGGGAACGATACCCTGAGTGGCGGTGAAGGCGACGACGAAATGTATGGCGGTGCCGGCGATGATCGCCTGATCGGCGGCGGCGGTGACGATACCGTGGTCGCAGGCGACGGAAACGATGTGCTCTACGGAGACGACGGCAATGACATCCTCGATGGCGAGGCCGGCAATGACCGGATCTATGGCGGTGCCGGTAACGACACCATCGACGGGGACGACGGCGACGACACGATCCAGGCCGGCCTCGGCAACGACAGCATCTACGGCGGATGGGGCCGCGACGTCATCCTTGCCGAGGAAGGCAACGATGTGGTCACGGCTGCAGAGGGTGATGACGACGTCGACGGCGGTGCCGGCAACGACACACTGTTCGGCAATGAAGGCAACGACCTGATCAATGGCGGCGACGGCGATGACATGCTGGACGGCGGCACCGGAAATGACACGCTGGTCGGCGGCACGGGGTTCAACCGCTACTACTTCAACCGCGCGTTCGGCCAGGACGTCGTCCGGCTGGAAGTCGCCAGTCAGGACCACATCTACCTGTATGACGGCATCACGGCCGACGAGGTGGTCTTCAGCCGTGACGGCGATGATCTGTTGCTGGTGATGAACGACGGCAGCCAGCTTCGTGTTGCCGGTTACTTCGTCGACGGCACCGCTGCGTGGTTGCAGTTCAGCGACGGCGCATGGATCAGCAGAATGCAGATGGATACAGGCACTTACTACGGTGCGATCGGCGGGGGTGGCACGGGCGATGACAACCTGCTGGGTACTGAAGGAGATGACCGGCTGTACGGCCACGACGGCGACGACACCATCAATGGGCTCGGTGGCAACGATCTGATCGAGGGCGGGGACGGGGATGACACCCTCACCGACGGACAAGGCGACGACCTCGTGGTGGGCGGGGCCGGCAACGACATCATCAACCTTGTCTACAACGGTGGCGCCCTCGGCGAAGACATTGTTGACGGTGGCGCAGGCGACGATACCTACAACATCGCCAAGATGTCCGGCTATGACGTGATAGCCAATCTCAACGTCGCCAACGCCGGCTCAGACACGATCAATCTGATCGGCATCACCCAGGACATGGTAACGAATTACCAGATCGACGGTAACAACTTGACCATCTTCGTGTCCGGCAACAATGGGCAGCCCAACGCCAGCCTGGACAACATCATCGTGCTGGAGGGATTCCTCGCCAACAGCAACCACCGGATCCTCTTTGCCGGAGGGGCGCAGATGACGGCGGCTGACTTCGCCCAGCAGACCTGGAGCGGCACCGCCGGCGACGATGTGTTCGTGGGCAGCTACGCGCCGGATGTCGTGTCGGGGTTCGACGGCAACGACAACCTTTCCGGACTAGGCGGAAACGACCGGCTGTATGGCGGCGATGGCGATGACGTGCTGGATGGCGGCGAGGGGGACGATGCGCTTTACGGCGATGCAGGCAACGATGTAGTTCGTGGCGGCGCGGGCAACGACCGCCTGTACATGGCCTACTACGACAGCGGCATTGATCGCTACATCGGCGGTAGCGGAAACGACGGATATTATCTGCAGCACAACTACGGCTGGAGCGCGTTCATACCGAGTACCGATGGCAGCGGTATTGAAGAAGACGAAGATGGCGGCATCGATACGCTCTACACCAATTTTTATCTTGTAACCCTCAGCGACAACGTCGAGAACCTGGTTCAGAGCGCGGCAAACTACTGGTGGGACGCGCCCAGCCGGTTGACCGGCAATGCCTTGAACAATGTCATACAACTGATCGAGATGACCTTCTCGTCGAGCCTGAGTTTCCGCCTGGATGGCGGCGCTGGTGCCGATACACTGATGGGAACCACCAGTCGCGACACTTACGTAGTGGACAGCTACGCCGATGTCATCATCGAACAGAACACTGCCTTCGACTCCATCGACACCGTCGAGACCGGCCTGGACTACTCCATTCAGAATCGCTTGGACCTTGAGAACATCCGGCTGACCGGCATGGCCGTGTCGGCCACTGGCAACAGCGATGCCAATGTGCTTGAAGGGCATCTCGTCGCGGGCGTGAACCAGCTCACCGGCCTGGGCGGTAATGATACCTACCTGGTTACGCTCAAGGATGAGGTGATCGAAGCGTCCGGCGGCGGCAACGACACCGTGATCATCTCCGGCTGGGACGACCTGACCGGCGTCTACAGCTGGGTGTCGGTGTCCGACTATGCGAACGTGGAAAACATCACCCTCGACAATGTTGCAACGCAGGGTCCCACCGGCACGATCTTGATGCGCGGCAATTTGCAGGGCGATGCCGGCGACAACGTGCTCATGGGCAACATGATGTCCAACGAGATCCGCGGCGGTGCCGGCAATGACACTATCCGGGGCTATTTCAAGTCGCCCTACCTGAGCGAGGGCAACAACATCAGCAGCGTGGACCTGCTGTACGGCGAGGACGGTGACGATACGATCGCAGCTTCCGTGTACGGCGGCGATCTTTACGGCGGGCGGGGCAATGATCTGTTGATCGGAACCGGGGGCGATCAGTACGGCTATAACCGCTCCGGTAGTGATCGCTTCTTTTACAGTATCGGCGACGGCACCGACCGGATCCAATCGGTGAACGGCGACCGTGACCTGGACCAGGTGATCTTTGGCGAGGGCATCGACCCGGACGCGGTCACCTGGTCGCAGGACGGCACCAGTCTCATTGTCCAGGTGGGCAACGACCCCAATGACCGCTTGATCGTGGAGGACTACTGGCTCGAGTACACACCCGGCGAATACACCCTGGTAAGGTCCGTCGACGAATTCGTCTTCTTCGACGGCACCATACGCCGCGGTGATCTGGCCCAACTGCCTTATACCAACAATCCTCCTGTGGCGAACTGGTTCAGCATTGAAGACCCGGTGCGTGCCGGCGAGGCCTTCGAACTGGTGCTGCCAGCAGGCACGTTCGTCGATGAACCGGATGATGTGCTGACTTACAGCCTGAACGGACCCGACTGGATGAGCATTGACCCGGCCACCGGCACGGTCAGCGGAACGCCTTCAGTAGATGAGGAGTACGTAAGCTTCACCGTCTGGGCGACGGACAGGTTTGGACAGCAGGCCTCGCTCTCCCTGAACCTGCAGATCGTGGCGGTAGTGACGGGCACGCAGGGCGACGACGAGTTGCTGGGCACGGCGCGCAGCGAGGAAATACGCGGCTTGGCCGGCAATGATCGCATCATCGCCAATGGCGGCTACGACGTGCTTTATGGTGGACTGGGTGACGATACCTATGTAATCGGCCAAAGCGACACGGCCACCATCGTCGAGTTGGCTGGCGGAGGCTACGATACGGTTGAATTCTCGCAGTTTTCCTACGACGCCCCGGATGAGGTCGAGCGCCTCGTAATGGTCGAAGGCAGCCAAGCCTGGGTGGCGTACGGCGGGGCCGGTGCCAACGAACTGATCGGCAACTCGCAGGACAACTACCTCAACGGCGGTGGTGGTGCTGACCGCATGGTCGGGGGTGCGGGTAATGACCAGTACGACATTGACGACGCAGGCGACGTGGTCGTGGAACTGGCCAATGGCGGCACCGACGATGTCACCACCTCGGTGTCCTGGACTCTGTCGTCCAACGTGGAGATCGCCAGGCTGGCAGAGGGCGCCCCCCTGAACCTGACCGGCAACGCCACGGCCAACACGCTCTACGGAAACGCCTCGGACAACGCGCTTGATGGGGGGCAGGGTGCAGACACCCTGTATGGGCAGGAAGGAAACGATACCTATTACGTGGACGTTGAAGCTGACCGCGTGCTGGAGAACCAGGGCGAGGGCGTGGACACCATAGTGCGCAGCTTCAGCAGCCAGTTCGTGCTGGCGAACAACGTCGAAAACCTTCGCCTCACCGGCAGCGCCACCCAGGGCAACGGCAATGCCTTGAACAATGTGATCGAGGGCAACGCATCTGCGAACACGCTGATGGGCCTGGACGGCAACGACGAATTGCGCGGCATGGCCGGCAACGACACATTGTGGGGTGGCAATGGCAACGATGTGCTCAAAGGCGGGGAGGGCGATGACCTCTACGCGATCGACGCCACTACCGGCAGCGACGTGATCGACAATACCGGCGGCGGTATCGATACCTTGTACGCAAACGGCATTGCGATCAGCCGCCTGAGTTTCGCCCGCGATGGCGACGACCTGCTGGTCCGCATCGATGGAGCCGCCACGCCGGCTGCGCGGGTCACCGGCCATTTCCTTGGTGGCGACGCCACGCTGGACTATGTGCAGGCCAGTGACAATCGCTACAGTGCAGCCCAGATCGCCGCGATCATCAACGCTGGCAGCAACCCCGGCAACGGCTTTGACCTGACGATTACCGGCACGGCCGCAGGCGAGCAGTTGACCGGCAGCACCGGCAAGGATCTGATCGAAGGCCTGGGTGGAGCCGATACACTATTTGGCATGGGCGGCAACGACACGCTGCGCGGCGGCGACGGCAACGACTACCTGTCCGGCGGCAACGGCAGTGGTGCTGGTTCGGGTAACGACGTGCTCGAAGGGGGGCAGGGCAACGATACGCTGCGCGGCGAGGATGGCAGCAACACCCTCACAGGCGGGGCGGGAGACGACCAGTACGTCTACGGCGGTGGCAACGATGTCATCGACAACACTGGCGGCGGCACGGATTGGCTGATCTTCCAGAACGGCATCACAACATCGCAGTTGGGCTTCACCCGCGATGGCGACGACCTGGTCATCACGGTCAACGGCAACGCCAGCCAACGCGTCATCGTGAACGACCATTTCCTTGGCGGTGACCTGGCGATTGACTATCTGCAACCGGCCAGCGGCTCTGCCTTGAACACAGCCGCGATCAATGCATTGGTGAGCACGGGCAACGGCGGTGGCGGCGGCCCAGGTACCGGCAACGACGCCGACTACCCCTCGGTGAAAACCGGCACGGCGGCCGGTGAGCAGATCGTCGGCACCAGTGGACGTGACCTGATCAAGGGCCTGGGCGGCAATGACACGCTGTTTGGCATGGGAGCAGACGATAAGCTCGACGGCGGCGATGGGGACGACTACCTTTCCGGCGGCAACGGCAGCTTCAGTGGGGCGGGGGTGGACATCCTGATAGGTGGGGCAGGTGCCGACCAACTCGTTGGCGAGGATGGTGACGACCTGCTGTTTGGCGGCACCGGCGATGACACGTATTTCTACGCCGCAGGTTCCGGCGCGGATACCATCGACAATACCGGCGGCGGCACCGATTGGCTGTACCTGGACGCGATTTCGCGCACTCGGCTGGCCTATCACCGCGATGGCGACGACCTCATCGTGCGTGTGGATGGCGACGCCGGCCAGCAGATGCGCGTGATCGACCACTTCCTCGGCGGCGAGCACGCCATCGCCTACGTGCAACCCGGCGATGGCGGCTACGCCATCTCCGCCGCAACCATCGCTGGGCTGTTGACGCCACTCGGCAGCAGCCGCGCATCGGCAAGCCTGTCGCCGATGGACATAGGCGAGGGAACTGCCAGCACTGCGCTGCCCGTCGATGAAGCCACAGCACTGGCCCAGGCCATGGAGGGTTTCGCGGTGAGGGCAGCGCTCCTGCAAGCCCCCGGGATTCTTGAGCTGCCTCCCAACGGGCCCGAAGCCCTGCCGATCGCTGGTGCGCGGCCGGTGCCCGGGGCATCGGCGATCCATATCGAGAAGCCGCAGCAGACCACGCTACCTTCCACGGCGCACCAGACCGCAGGCACCCCGCAGGCAGAGCTGCAGCGCCTGGTGGACAGCCTCGGCAGCTTCACCGACCAGAGCGCGCCGTTTGCCGCAAATGACCACTTTGAAGAGGGGCAGCTGGCTCTGCATGCCAGCAGCCGCATTTACTGGGGTGGCAGCCAGCGCTTCAACGAACGGGTACGCCACATGGAGCTGTGACGCTGAGGCGGAAGGGGCCATCGTGGTCCCTTCCGCACGCTGGAAAGGGAACAATCCAGGGATGACGCTGGAACACACTGGCCAGCTCTGATGTACCTAGTTCGGTATTTCGCATAATGTATATTATGTAATCCATGGATCCTGCTGTGCCGAGTGCTTCAGTCTAAGGATCTCCACCGTTTTGGACTCATCCAGTACCTGGTAAAGCGCTATGTAGTTCTGATGGATCACCCACTCCCGGACATGTTCAGGCAAGCCGGGTCTGCCTGACTTCCCGATCCTCGGATGCTCCGCCAGCACGAACATCCTCACGCGGACCTCCCGACCAAAGACTGCAGCCGTTGCCGGACTGTCGACCGAAATGAAGTCAATGATCCTTTGAAGATCGCGCGCCGCAGCCGGTCGCCAGGCTATTTGGTATTGCGGACCTGATGCTGTCATTTCGCCAACTTGCGGGCTATCTGCGCGTCCATGCGAGCAAGAACCTCTTCATGGGGGATGCTGGGTTCCGGGTCATCAATGGCCTCCTGGATTTCACCGGCGAGCCATTCGGAATACGCCGCTGCTTGGTGGGCTTTACGCATGGCTTCGGCTCGCCCCCGGTTTCCTGCAGACTCCAACTTCTCTTCTGGATCCCACTCGCTGGCATCGAACTGCCCGGCTGTAATGCCTATGTCCCGCAGGACGTTCAGAGCTGCTGCCAGATTGCCGAATCGCCGCGGTTCCGTGCTTCGGGCTTTGGCCAAAAGGGCATCGGTACCGCTGCGCGTTGCAATTTTCACCAGGAACGACCCGCCAGCACCCTTTAAGGTCACTCCCTCTACGCCACCTGCGTTGTACGCAGCGCGAAGTTGCTCGATTGTCATGCTAAGCACGTCTGGCTCCCAGGAAGTCTCTTAACCTAGGTCAACAGTGCACGCTTTATAGGAAACATGCAATCCCATCCTTTGAAATCTGCAGCCCTGAGCCCCTGCAGGACACTCAGATTTCAAGAAATCCACGCCGTCAAACCGCGAAACCCGACCGGCCTACGGACTCACACCCCGAACACCAGCATCCGCCATCAACCGATCAATCAAACCCAGCACCTCCGGCTTGCCATCCCAAACGGGCATCGGCCGGACCAGGTTCCGCAGCATCCGAAGATCCTGCTGCCATCCCAACTGGTCGCTTACTTTGTGCAGCGCCTTGGTCTTGCCAGTGCCGTGCAGCGCATCGACCAACGCAGCAACCTTCAAACCCAACTCAGGCAATGCCTCAAGCTGCATTCGCAGTCTGCGTACCCGGCGACGCCAGCGATGGACGTTCTCAGGACTTTCGTCGTGCGCAGCGCGCTTCTGCGCCTTGCGGGCGCGACGTTCGCTGTGCAGTAATCCAGCTTTGATGTCAGAAGACTTCACTGCATGCCAGGGCAGCGCATCCAGCCACAGCGTTACGTCTGCGAGCTGCTTTCGCCGGCGACCGAGCAAGGGATCCTTGTCCAGCTCATTTCGCATAACGCGCTCACTTCGCCGCTGCAATGCTTCGCATACCGGCCCCAACTGCACCTCTGGGTGGTCCGCCTGCAGACGCTGAGCAGCCTCCGCCACCACATGAGCGTCGCGCATATCTGAAAGGCTGTCCCCCAATCGCTGCAGCGACGCGTCTGCCCGATCAAGGTCCAGCTCGCTACGCTCCAACAATGCCAGCAAAGCACGCAGCCGCCGAATGGCCTTGCGCGCGGAATGGATGGCCGGCTCTGGTGCATCGGTGGGCGACAGTCCCTGCAGGATGGCAGCACATTCCCGCCTCGCCAGGGCATGTGCCCTCTCCCCTACTTCCTGCTTCGACATCGCATGCCTCGAATTGAGTGGGTTCACGGGCGTGACGCGTCACGGAAATGCCCGGGCAGAACCGCCTACTTCGCCGCTAGTGCGTTGATCTGGTCGCACTCCACCACGTTAGGGGGTGAAGGCATCGCTGCCAAGGCCAGCATGGTGCGACCAATTGCCTCGTTGCTTGTGGCCATCCCAGGCGTCATGCGCTCCGCAAGTTTCATCAACGGTCCGCCGAACTGATACAGCGGCTTCAGCGCGCCATGGCGGGTTCCGGTGCCCTCAACCGGCCGCACGCCCCCCGGGCGCAGCATCACGGTTTCAATTGGCAGAACGGCAAGCGCACGTTCGGTCTCGCCCTTGATCCGCAACGGCATTACCCGGCTGTCGGGATCCGCATAGGCACCCGACACGTACAGGAACCGCCCGGCCGGATTGGCCTGGGCCCAGGCGCGGGCAACCGCCACGGTGGCGTCAAGCGTCACCCGGCGGTACTCGGGTTCCGGCGTGCCTACCGGCGGTGCGCCGGCACAGTAGAAACAGGCGTCGAATCCGCCCAACAGCGGCACTACCTCATGTGCCTTCAGGAAATCGGCCAGTACGATTTCCTCAACGCCGGCGGGTGCATCCCCGCCCTTGCGCACCAGCACAGCCAAGCGTTCCACTGCGGCAGACGCCTGGCACGCCATGACCACGCCCTGCCCCACCAGTCCGGTTGCGCCGGTCACCAGAATTTTCATTGTCTCGCACCCACAGAACAGCGTGCCCCAGACTATCACCCTGACCGGGTGACGCCGCTGTGGTGCTCAGTGCCGGTGGGAAGGATGTCTATACATGAAGGCATCGAGGCGCTGACGTTGCTCCTCATCCAGGCTGCGATCCAGGCGCTGCAGCGCTCCCAGCCAGTCTACGTTCTCTGTCACCATTGCCTCGTACGTGCGCGCGAACAGCTCCTGCCCCCCAAATAGAGGCTCGATCCTCTGCGAGGCTGCCAGAACTGCACGGCGTCGCGCCACCGGATCGGCAGTCTCGGCCTCGAAGGTTCTCCAAGCGTCGTCCTGGTCGGGGCGCAGGTCGAGGGTTGCTCTCAGTGAGGGACGGTGTTCCAACCAGGCAGCTCGCTCTGCATCCAGTTCCTCGTCGTTGGCGATGGCTCCCGGAGGCAACGGCGCAGTGTTTTCCTTCAACTCAACCACCAACTTGCGCTGCTTCGCATTCAGTTGAGGGACAAGCCAGCGCATGGCATTGATCCATTCAAGGTCACCCGCCGCCTGTGCCGACCGCCACCGATTGAACAACGCCAGGTCATCCAGCAGCCGGCCGCCCTGATGCGTTTGCGCTTCCAGGGTCACGTCGTCAAGCTGTGCGTCCTGGCTTGCTATTCTCCGCTCCAACTGCTTCCAAAGTGTTGCTTGGCCAGGCTGAATGTCGAGCATGGTATGCAGTTGCCGCACTCTCTCGTCGCGCTCGGACCGCAGGTTTGCGAGCACCGTAGCGGCATCCGGATCAGGCTCCAGTGATGCAGCTTCCCCGGCCAGAAAGGGTTGAACCCAGAACGTGAGCGCAAGCAGTGCCGCACGCCAGGACTTCAGGTTCAGGTAAGAGGTGGGCATCAGTGCTCTCAGGTCCGTTTGAGGGTGCCCGCATTCTACCGCCACAGGTACCCGACTACGGAGGCGCTCCGTCGTCGGTACGACATACGACAGGAAATCAGAACCCGCGCATGAACCCCACGAACACAGTGGCGCTGCCGTCGGTATCCCGCTCGATCAACGGGCTGTCGGTGATCTTGTCCGGCAGCAGCTTGTACTGCGCGAAGCCCATCATGCTCCACTTCTCACCCAGCGGACGGAAATAGCTCACACCCACATGGGGCACGGTCACGCTGCCGGGGCGGTAGTCCACCACACCTCGGGCGACTTCTTCCTTCAGCGTGCCGTAGTAGTAATTACCCATGTCCTTGGATTGCCAGGTGACGCCCACGTTCGGAGTCAGCTGACCTTTGCCGGCCTTGAAGCCATAGCCGTACTGCAGCGATGCCTCCTGACCGCCACTGGCGTCGGTCACGTCGGCCAGGGCTTCAAACTCCAGCTCGCCGAAGTTGCCGCGCCACACCAGCTTGGTGCCGAGGTCCAGCGCCTTGTCGCGGTCCTCCAGCAGACGGTAATCAATGCCGTTGTCGGCCAGCTCGCGGCGACCGAGGTCCTTGACGTCGAAGCCATCCATGCGCGCCTTGGCGACGACGGCGGCATTGAAGTTGTTGCTCTCGATGAACTTCCAACCGGCAGTCAGGCCTTCAACGTAGAAGTGGTCGCCGTTGTAGCTCACCAGGGGAAACGGCATCACCCGGGTGCCCTCCCCTGCGTACGCGCTGTCGGTCACCACCGCGCCGATGCCCAGACCCCACCGTGGCGGCCCCTGCTCGCCCGGTCCGTTACTCTCCGCGCCTTCCTGCGCCACCGCATGGAAAGACAAACCACAGGCCAGTACCGGCCACAGGAACTTCTTCATAAGACACGAGACCTCTGCTGATGGAGAGCGCAGAATGGGCGTTCGATGTCGCCGAAATGTCGCGCATCCCGCCTGGGGATGAATGCGTGCTGTCTGTCTCAGCCGATGTCGACACGGCTGGGGAACATGTCCAGCGCGGCGCGTGTGCCACGTTCACTGGAATCCAACGTCAGTGCCCAGCCAAAGCGGTCGCAGATGCGCCCGATCAGGAACAGGCCCAGCCCCTGCCCGCGTATCGGGGCGCTTTGCCGCAGGATGTCGCGATAGCGGCGCGCGGCCTCTACCGGGTCGAACCCCCTGCCAGAATCGGTGATGCTGAGCACGCCGTCCTGCAGCGCAACTTCCACCTTGCCTGACTCGGTGTTCTCGATCGCGTTCCGCAACAGATTGCTGGCGGCGATACGCACCATCGCTTCGGGTGCGGCAATGAAGGTGGGCTCCAAAGCATCCAGCTGCAGGAACGCGGCTTTGCCACCCAGCAGATGTTCGTGGTCCTGCAGCAGCCGCGGCAGCAGATCGTGCAGTGCGGTGATTTCCAGCGGTGCGCCCGCAGCGGGCGCTTCCCGGGCCAGGTACAGCAGCGCGACCATGGTCTCGGAGAGATCAGCCACCGCGTGCTCGATGCGCAACATGGCCGGGGCCGATGTTGCCGGCAGGGGCTGTTGTTTGAGCACGTCGATGGCGCCAGCAATCACCGCAATCGGGGTTCTGAATTCATGGCTGGCCTGGTCAAGCAGGCTG
>JAEXNZ010000064.1 GCA_023439425.1 Pseudomonadota bacterium | reverse complement strand
GTGCCTGACACCGCGCAGCCACGCAGGGCGTGGCTCTACGGGATATCCGGTAGCTCGCATTCGTCTATCCTCCCGCGATGTCGACCTCGCGCCACACCTCCCTGCTTCCCGTTCTGGCCGTATTGGGCTCCGTCACCGCACTCGCGGTCGGCACCTCTTTCGCCAAACAACTGTTCCCACTGATCGGTGCCCAGGGCACCAGCGCGCTGCGCGTAGGCTTCTCGGCGCTGGTGCTGCTGGCGGTGTTCCGCCCCTGGCGCTGGACAACCAGCCGCACCGATGGCGGCGCGATCCTGCGCTATGGCCTGACTCTGGGCGCGATGAACCTGCTGTTCTACATGGCCCTGCGCACGATCCCGTTCGGGATCGCGGTCGCGATTGAGTTCTGCGGGCCGCTGGCGGTGGCGATGTGGTCATCACGCCGACCGATCGATTTCCTGTGGGTGGGGTGCGCGGTGGCCGGGCTGCTGCTGTTGCTTCCACTGGGCCACGGCGAGCCGCTGGATCCCACCGGGGTGATGTTCGCGCTGGGTGCGGCGGCATGCTGGGCGATGTACATCATCTTCGGCAAGCGCGCCGGGCACCTGCCGGCCGGGCACACGGTGTCGCTGGGCATGTGCGCCGCCGCGCTGGTGGTGGTGCCGGTGGGTGTGGCGCATGCCGGGGCCGCGCTGCTGGATCCGCGCATCCTGCTGTTCGGGCTGGGCGTGGCGATTGTGTCCAGCGCGATTCCGATGTGGCTGGAGATGATGGCGCTCAAGCGCCTGCCGAAGGAGACGTTCGGCATCTTGATCAGCATGGAGCCGGCGGTGGCCGCGTTGCTGGCGATGGGGTTGCTGGCCGAGCATCTGACCGCGCTGCAGTGGGCAGCGATTGGGTGCACCGTGCTGGCATCGGTGGGCAGCACGTTGACCGCGAAGCCCACCCAGATGCCGATCAATACCTGACCACCGCGATGCCAGATCCAGGGGTTGCCTAGCGCACCACGTGCGCTGGCACATCAATCTCCATCGCCAGCGCCAGATGATCCGAATACGCCGCCGGTACCGCTTCGGCGCTGCGCTGCTGCAGGTTGCTGCTCAGCAGGATGTGGTCAATGGCGCGGTCTGGCCGCCAGCTGGGGAAGGTCGGCACCGCGCAGCCGGGGGGCTGCAGGGTGGTCTTCTGGTAAAGCGCCTGCATTTCCGGACGGTCGGCCAAGCAGTTGAAGTCGCCCATCAGCACGGCATTGGGATGGTCGCTCAACAGCTCGCCGATGAAGGCCAGCTGCGACATCCGCGAATTCGTGCCCAGCGACAGGTGCGCCACGGCTACCAGCAGGCCCTCGTTGCCCTCGCCGAACTTGGCCAGCAGCACGCCGCGCCCGCCAATGCGGCCGGGCAGGGCGTGGTCCTGTACTTCCACCGGCTCCAGCTTGCTGAGCAGGCCATTGGCACTGGAGGCCACCCCGCCCATGCGGCGGTTCGGCTGGTGGCTCCAATAATTGAAGCCGGCACGCTCGGCCAGATAGTGGGTCTGGTTGGTGAAGCCCGAGCGCAGGCTGCCGGGGTCGGCCTCCTGCAGGCCGACGATGTCATGACCACGGGCCAGCTGGGCAATCGCATCCAGGCTGGACCGTTTGCGTCCCGCCGGCAGCGCATGTGACCAGCTGCGGGTCACGTAGTCGCTGTACCGGCGGGTACTGGAGCCGGCCTGGATGTTGGCCGTCAGCAGACGCAGGGTCCGGGTGTTGGGGGTTGTCACCACGGTTTCTCTTGTTGCGTTCGAACTCAGCCGCCCTTGGCAGCGCGCTCGCGGGCGATCAGGTGGTCGGCAATGCGCAGCATGTCGTCAAAGCTCTTGCCCTTGACCAGGTACTTGCCATTGACGATGACCGACGGGGTGCCGGTGATCTCGCTGCGCTGCGCGAACTGCTTGGCCTTGTTGGTCTGGCCGTTGACCGAGAAGCCGTTCATTTCGGCCAGGAACTTCTTCGCGTCCACGCCGTGCTTGGCGTAGAAGGCGGCGATGTCTTCCACGGAATCACGACCGCGTTCGCCCTTCAGCTCCTGGGTGACGTGGATCGCGGCGTACAGCGCGTCGTGGGTCTTTTCTTCAACGCCGAGGTTCTGCGCAGCGTAGAAGGCCTTGGCGTAGTTGTCCCAGGTGCCGCCGAACATGGCGGGCACGTAGACGAAGTTGACGTCGCTCGGCAGGCCTGCCTTCCACGCCGCGATCTTGGGCTGGAACGCATTGCAGGCCGGGCAGACGAAGCCGAAGATCTCGGCGACTTCAATCTTGCCGGTGGCCGGGGCGAACGGCGCGCCTGCCTTCAGGACCAGGTAGTCGGTGCCTTCCACCGGTTCCGGACCGACCGGCTTGGACGCGGCCGGTGCCGCCGCCGGCGCGGTGGTCTCAGCCTGTGCGCCCGCTTCGGCCGCTGCGGTTTCCGCTGCTGCCGTCTCGCCGCTGGCAGCGGTGGTTTCCGGAGTGGCTTCGGCCGGGGCTTCGGTGGTGGCCGGGGCTGCCGGGGTGGCGGTGTTCTCGGTGCCGTCCTTGGCCTGGCAGGCGGCCAGGATCGGCAGCAGGGCCATCAGGGCGAGGGCGAAACGGGTCTTCATGGAAGCATCTCCAGCAATTGAGCAGGGGAAGGCCGGTGCGTCATGCGCCGGCCAGGGGGAAATGATGACACGCGGTCAGCGCACCGCCGCGTGCAAGGGGTGTGACGGTTCAGCGAGCCTTGCCGGCGCGTTCGCGCGCGATCAGGGCGCTGGCGATGCGCAACTGGTCGTCAAAGGTGTCACCGGTGACCAGGTACTTGCCGTTGACGATCATCGACGGCGTGCCGGGAATCTGGGTGCGGCGGGCGAAGGCGCGCGCAGCGGCCAGCTTCTGTTCCACCGCATCGCTCTTCAGCGCCGCGATGTACTTCTCCGGTTCAACGCCATACGCCTGGTAGAACGTAGCCAGTTCGTCCGGCGCGATGTTCTGCATCGGCAGCGAACCCTGCTCGTGCAGCGCCTTGAACATGGCCGCATGGCTGCGCTGGGCGACGCCCACCTGTTCGGCGGCGTAGTAGGCACGGGCGAAGGAATCCCACGGGCCGCCGAACGCGGCCGGCACCGGGGTGAAGCGGACGTCCTTGGGCAGCTTCTTCGCCCAGGCTTCCAGCTTCGGTTCGAAATGCGCGCAGTGCGGGCAGGTGTAGCCGAACACCTCCACCACTTCGATCTTGCCGGCAGCGGGGGCGAACGTGCCGGGCTGGGCCAGCACCTTGTAGTCGGTGCCTTCCACCAGCGGCGCGGCGGGGGCAGCCAGTGCGGCCAGCGGGGTCATAGCCAGCAGCAACAGCATCAGGCGGGGGATCAGCGTCTTCAACATCCATCTCCATCGGAAAAAACAACGCCGGCCTGATGCCGGCGTGAAGGGGAACATACCCTGCCGAAGCGGCAGGCGCACCTGCCGTCGGTCGCGGGCGAACGGTTCAGGGCGCGCGGGCAGGCGCGCCAGCGACGTCGTCAGCGCGGTTGTGCAGCCCCTGCAGGTAGCTGCCCAGCGCCTGGATTTCCTGTTCGGTCAACGACTTGGCGATGCTGGCCATGATCTGGAAGTGGGCCTTGTCGGTTTCCTGGGTCACCCCGGCCTGGTACTCCTGCAGCCGGCGCGCCACATAGCTGGCGTGCTGGCCGCCAATATGCGGGTAGGCCGGGCCCGGATTACCGCCTCCCGTGGGCCCGTGGCAGGCCATGCAGGCGGGAATGCCGCGCTCGGCGTTGCCGCCGCGATAGAGCTGTTGGCCGATCTCGTAGAACTTCAGGCCCTTGTAGGGACCCTCGGCGACCACGCCGTCGTCGGCCAGCCCGGCGCTGGCCTTCTGGGTGGCGAAGAAGGCACCAATGTCGCGCATGTCCTGCGGGGTGAGGTCCTGCACGAACGGCACCATCGCCGCCGCTGCCCCGGAACTGCGCTGGCCGTTGGCGATCAGCGCGATCTGCTGGGCCACGTAGCGTTCGCTCTGGCCGGCAATGCTGGGGTACATCTCCACGGTGGAGTTGCCGTCGGCCGAATGGCAGGCCGCACAGGCCGCGGCCTTGGTCTGGCCGGCCTTGGGGTCACCCCAGGTGGTCTTGCTGAAATCGACCTCGAGCGAGGCGGTTTTCACCGGCGCGTTGTCGGGCAACGGGGTGATGGACGTCTGGGCGACCGCAACAGCGGCCAGCAGCGATACAGCAACAGCGGAAACGGCAAGAACGCGAGCATGGCGCATGCGGAAGCTCCGTGTGGACCGGCCTGGCAGGTACAGGGTGCACCCGCGGGGATCGGCCGATTATCCATGCCGGTTTGCGCCGGGGTCAACGCGGCAGTGCGGCAAAAACCGCCCGGCAGCGGCGCATCCGGCCCGGACATGCGATCCTATGCACATGTCACTGCTCCTAGAACGCGCCCATTACCTGCTTTCGGCCCACAACATCCGGCAATTGCCGGACGATGTCGGGGCCGAAGTGGCTTTTGCCGGTCGCTCCAATGCTGGCAAGTCCAGCGCCCTCAATGCCCTGACCCGCCAGAACAGCCTGGCCCGGGTCTCCAAGACCCCCGGCCGCACCCAGCAGCTGGTGTTCTTCGAGGTCACCCCGGAGGCCAAGCTGGTCGATCTGCCCGGTTACGGCTACGCCAAGGTGCCGCTGGACCTGCAGGCGCACTGGCAGGCCTTCATCGACCAGTACTTCCGCACCCGCGAGGCCCTGCGCGGACTGGTGGTGGTGATGGACATCCGTCATCCGCTGAAGGACTATGACCGGCAGATGCTGGGTTACGCCGTGCAGCGCGGCCTGCCGGCACATGCGCTGCTGACCAAGGCCGACAAGCTCGGCCGTGGCCAGCAGGGCATTGCCCTGCAGAAAGTGCGCAAGGACCTGCAGTCCTCGTTCGGCGACACCGTGAGCGTGCAGACCTTCTCCGGCCCGGCCCGCCAGGGCGTGGACGAGGCGCGCGGCATCATCGGTGGCTGGCTGGGCTTGAACAAGCCGGCCCCGGAAACCGCGTAATCCCGGTTACCGCGCCGGCAACGGCGCGAATTCGCCCGGGACCCACGCGAAGGCGTCGCCTTCGTGTCGCACATGACCCAATCCCGGGAAGGGCAGGTGCGCACCCGCCACCCACCAGCCGTGGTTGGCCGCCTGCGTCATCATCGCGCGGCGGCTGGCAATCGCCGCGGCCCTGTCGCTATCAGCCTCATAGCTGGCCGTTGGCTGCGCGAACTGCACCGCGTGGAAGTGCACGATGTCGCCCCACACAAGCAACTGCTGGCTGCCACCGTCCAGCTGCCAGGACACATGGCCGGGGGTGTGCCCATGGCTGTCCAGAGCGGTCACACCGGAAGGCAGTGCCTGCCCGGCGCGGAAGCGCCTGACCTTGCCGGCGGCGTCATACGGCGCGACGGCCTGGCGGGCCAGCGCGAAGGCGAAGCGCACCCCTTGCGGTGCGGCCGCTTCGCTGGCCGGATTCAACCAATAGTCGGCATCGGCCTGCGACAGCCACACCGTGGCGTTGGGGTAGGCCGCTTTGCCATTGGCATCCAGCAGACCGCACAGGTGGTCCGGGTGGGCGTGGGTCAGCAGCACATCGTCGACCTCGGCCGGGTCATAACCGGCCGCGCGTAGATTGCCCAGCACCTGGCCCAGGCCGGGACCGAAGCACTGCGCGGTGCCGGTATCGACCAGGGTCAGATGCCGGCCGCGCTGCACCAGGTAGGCATTGACCGCGGTCTGCAGGCCTTTGCCATCCTCGGGCACGTAACGGTGATCGAGCAGGCGGGTCACCGCGCCGGGTTCAATGCCCACCAGTGCCTGTCGGCCCAGTGCCACGGTGCCATCGAACAGGGCCGTGACCTGTAACGTGCCGATCTGCTGGTGGTACACGCCTGGCACCTGCTGTTCGACCACATGGCCTGTCGCAGCCTGTGCCACCCCCGCCAACAGCAGTGCCGGGCCATGCCCAGCAACAAAGCAGATCAACCCACGAATTGAAAAACCGGCCATGAAAGCCTCCTGGCAATGCGGCAGCGCCGCGACAGCCCCATACTGCCGGCATCCTTTCGCGCGATGCGCTCACAATTCCGCGCGAACTGCTCGCCGATCTCAGCTGTTGCCAATCTCCGCCGGGTCCAGCCCATAGCGGGCGGCAAAACGACGGTTGAAACTGCCGAGCGAGCGATACCCCACGCGCGCGGCCACCGTCTTCAGCGGCAGGCGGGTGGTGTAAAGCAATTGCATGGCATACGCCAGGCGTGCGTCGGCAATGAGCTCACGCACGCTCAGCTGTTCGCTGGCCAGGCGTCGGCGCAGGGTGGCCCCGCTCATGCCGAGGTGACTTTCAAAGTCATGCGACTGCCAGTCGCGTTCGGGCTGGGCAGCGATCAGGTCACGCAGGCGTTCGCCCAGGCTCGGTTCGGGCGGCAGCAGCAGGCTGCCGTGACCACGGCGGCAGAACGCGACGATCAAGGCAGCCAGGGCCAGCCGCGCTTCGGTGTAGTGGCCACGTTCCAGTGCCGCACGCCACTGTCGCAGGGTGTCGGCATGTGCATCCAGTGCCAGGTGTGCCAGCGGCAGGCCGGCAGCGGGCAGCGGTTCGTTCCAGAGCGTGCGCGCCGCACGCAGTGCTTCACTGCACAACGGCACAATCGCGCTCAGGTACACGCCACTGGCCGGGTCGGGAATGTTGACCACATCAATGCGGCAGCGCTGGGTGATCAGAAACAGATCGCCTGGCGCGAAGGTCAGCGACTGCTGTGCGGTGCTGACCTGCTTGCGCCCCTGCAGCAGGATGGCGAACTGCGGCTGCGGAATCTCCACCGATGACGCGCCATGCTCGCGCCGGGCGGTGATGCATGCATAGCCCTCGGCGCGCTGGCAGTCAGCCAGGGTGGCCATCTCGGCCAGCAGGTCAGGGTCGGGCAGGG
>JAEXNZ010000033.1 GCA_023439425.1 Pseudomonadota bacterium | reverse complement strand
CGCTGGCCGCGGCGGGACGGGGTAACACGGGATTTCTGCACAGCCATGGGATTGCTCCAAACTCGGTTCGTTTTGCTTCGTCGTTTCGTCGCACAGGACGCCAGCGCCCAGCACAGTCTTCGCTTTCGCCGCAGCCGCCGACGACAACCGGCTGCTATTGTTTCTTCAGCGCCGCCAACGCCGCGAACGGATTGGCCTTGCTTGTTTCTTCTTCGGTCGGTGCCCAGTCACGGTCAACCGCCTCACCATCGGGCGACAGCGGCACCACCGGGACAGCCAGGACCAGTTCGTCCTCGACCAGGTCCAGCGGACGCAGTTCGCCATCCTCGGGCACCAGCAGCGCTTCGTACTCTTCCGGCAGCGAAGCTTCTTCAGCTTCGTCGCGGACCAGGCCAAGACGCTGCACCACATTCACCGGCAACAGGAATCGCTGCATGCTGCGCTGACAGGTCAGCGGCAGCTCGGTGGAGAGAGTCAGTTCCACATAGGATACCCGCACGATCTCATCGCGAGCGAATTCCAGTGCATAGGTGCACGTTCCTTCGGTATCGGCAACAAGGCCTTGCAGGCGGGTCAGGTCAGCCAGGTTGACCTGGCCTTCGAAGCGCCTGCGCGCTGCGACCATCTTCCAGGCATCCAGCAATTCGGGCACGTTCGCGGACATAAGCCGCTGAATGTTAAGGACCGCGATAGCGGTTGTCAAATGCCCGGGCTGCCGGGCCCGTGTGGGATAGGATTATCGCATGAACCCGCTGCTGCTTGCCTCTACCTCCCGATACCGCCGCGAACTGCTGGAACGCCTGGGCATGCCCCTGGAAACAGCCCGCCCGGACGTGGACGAGACCCCTGCCCCGGGCGAAGCGCCCGCCGCGCTGGCGGTGCGCCTGGCCCGGGCCAAGGCGGCAGAGGTCGCCGTCCGCCGCCCGGGCCGCTGGGTGATCGGGTCCGACCAGGTGGCGGAGCTGAACGGGGCCCCGCTGGGCAAGCCCGGCACGGTGGAGGCCGCCCAGGCCCAGCTGGCGGCGATGTCCGGGCAGGCGGTGGCCTTCCATACGGCGGTGAGCCTGCAGTGCGATGGCAGGGTGCTGGAGGCCGTTGACGTGACCACGGTGCGGTTCCGCGTCTTGCAGGCGGATGAGATTGCGCGCTACGTCGCCGCTGAAATGCCGTTGGATTGCGCCGGCAGCTTCAAGTGTGAAGGGCTGGGGATCACCTTGTTCGAGGCGATCGAGAATTCCGACCCGACCGCGTTGATCGGGTTGCCACTGATCGCGGTGGCGCGGTTGCTGCGGGAAGCGGGATATCGGTTGCCCTGATTTTCCGGCGTCATGACCAACGGTCATGACCTACCGTCCGACACGCCAGGTAGGTCACGACCGTTGGTCGTGACCCTCATCAAGGCACGATGACGGCCTGCTCCTGCCAGGTTTCGACGCTGCCGTCGTTGCCGTGCAGGCGCAACCCCAGCCAGTGCTTGCCGGGAGCCAACCCGGTCGTATCCAGCTGCGCATCAAAGCCGACATTCGGATGCTGCGGGTCGTTGGATATCTTCCAGAACCCGGTGATGTCATACGGACGACCATAGGTCACCGTGCCGGCGGGCTTTCCATCCAACAGCAACTCGACCTTCGAAAGCCCTACCCCATCCTTGAACGCCCAGCCGCGCACTTCCACCGTGCCCTGCACCTGCGCGCCGAACTGCGGCGTGTCCATCCACGCCATCGCCGGACTCACACACGGACCTTCAGCGCGCTGCGCCGGCAGTCGGAACAGCAGGAAACGCTGATAGCCGTGATCCTGGCTGACCACACGCGGCGGCGGCAACGGCCCCACCTGCTCGCACACCTGGTGATAACGCTCCAGCAGATCGCGATAGCGTTGATCACTGGGCGACAGCACCAGCAGCAGCGGCGTACCACGCTCGCCCTGATGCAGCAGCTTCCACTCGCCCAGCTGGGCGGTGCGGCCATGCTTGTCATTGAGCGGGTGCGGCAGCACCTCAATCCGCGGATCGCGCAACTGGAAGCCCAGCTCGGCCCCAACCTTGAAGTTGCCGGCCAGCACGCGGGTGCCTTCCGGCATCTGCCGCAGTTCCTCGCGCACTAAGTTGGCCAGCGGTTTCCAGCCGGCAAAATTGCGTGGGTAGTACTTGTCGCCAGCCAACTGCTCACGCAGCGCGGGCGTTGACGCCATCAGGTAGTAGCCGAAGGCCAGGGTCAGCCCGACCCCGGCCAGCCACCAGCCAGTGCGGCGCAGCCAGCGCGGCCAGCCATTGAGCACCACCGGCACCGCCACCAGCAGCGCCAGGTAGCCCGGCAAGGGCCAATGGAAGCTGATGCGCTCCACGTCGGTGAAGAAACCCAGCAGGAAGATCGCCACGGTGGACACCGCGCCGACCAGACCGAAGTAGCGCCACTGTGCACGCGCGCCGCCACCGGAACGGGTGCCGGCCAGCGCCACCTTCCACATCGCCACGCACAGAATGGGGGTCACCAGCACCGGCTGGATCACCAGGAACCACAGCCCGCTCCACTGGAAATCCCACGGGTGACGCTCCACCACCTGGAATTTGAGTCCTGCGTCATGGTTATCGGCATTCCACGCCAGGAGCGGCAGCCATGCAAGCACGCCCAGCGCCAGCGCCACCCACACGCGCGGATCGCGCAGCATGCGCCGGCCCTGTGGCAACACCAGCAGCGCGATCAGGCCCACCCCGATCACGCCGATGAAACGGTAGTGGCTGAGTGCACCGATCATCAGGCCCAGCGCCAGCTTCATGGCAGCGGCGGCGTCCACATTGCGCAGCAGGCGCGCGCCGGCATCCAGGCACAGCACCGCAGCCAATGCCATCGGCACATCGGGTACGGCCAGCATGCCCAGCGTGGCGGACAGTGGCATCAGCAGGGTCAGGCTGCCGGCCTGCCAGCCGGCCACCACACCGAACCAGCGCGTGGCAATGCGCGAGACCATCCACGGCAGCGCCGCGCCAATGGCCAGGAACGGCAGCCGCACCGCCAGCACATGTGCGCCGCCCAGCTCCACGCCGAGACGGGTGAGCCAGGCGGTCAACCCGGGCAGGTCCGAATAGGCCATGGCCAGGTGCTGACCTTCCTGCCAGTAGAACGCTTCGTCCACGAACAAGGGCAGACGCGCTGCAATCACCAGCTTTACGGCGGTGATCAACGTCCACAACGTCAAAAAAATGGTACGTGCGCGTTGTTCGCCCTGCATTGGCCTATAGAATCGAAGGGATCGACGACACGAGACGAACATGGAATCTTCGCCCCACGTGCCCGCCATGCTAACCGATGTAGTGCGACAGGCTCTTCGCAACGCGCAGGACCAGGTCAACGGCCTGGTGCTCGGCAAATCCCATGAGGTGCGGTTGGCCTTCGTGGCCCTGCTGTCCGGTGGCCACCTGCTGATCGAGGACCTGCCCGGCCTGGGCAAGACCACGTTGGCCCACGCCATGGCCTCCAGCCTGGGGCTGGGCTTCCAGCGTGTGCAGTTCACCTCCGACCTGCTGCCGGCCGATGTGCTCGGCGTCTCGGTGTATGAGGCGGCCAGCCGCCAGTTCCAGTTCCACCCGGGACCGGTGTTCACCAACGTGCTGCTGGCCGATGAAATCAACCGCGCGCCGCCGCGTACGCAGAGCGCGTTGCTGGAGGCGATGGCCGAACAGCAGGTCACGCTGGACGGGGTCACCCATGCCCTGCCTGACCCGTTCTTCGTGATCGCCACGCAGAACCCGGTGGATCTTTCCGGCACCTTCCCGCTGCCCGATTCGCAGCTGGACCGCTTCCTGCTGCGGCTGGCGCTGGGCTACCCGAACCCGGAATCGGAACGCGAACTGCTGCGCGGCACCGACCGCCGCCACCTGATCGCACAGACCAGCGCCGCGCTCACCGAAGCGCAGGTGCGCACCTTGCGCGAGGCGGTCGGCCAGGTGCACGCCAGCGAAGCACTCATTACCTATGTGCAGTCGCTGCTGGCACGCAGCCGCCAGCACACCGGCGTGCGCGTCGGGCTGTCCCCGCGTGCCGGCCTGGCACTGCTGCGCGCGGCCAAGGCGCATGCGCTGCTGCTGGGCCGCAGCCACGTGGTGCCCGAAGACGTGCAGACCCTGTTCGTGGCGGTGGCCGGACACCGGCTGGTGCCCGAAGCCGAAGCCGGCAACGGGCCGGCGCTGGCGCGCGCGATCCTGCAGACGGTACCGGTGGACTGACATGCTGCGCGGCTGGGGAGACCGCATCATCCAGAAGCTGGCACGGCCACGGCGGCAGGAAACCCTGCCGCAGCGGCTGCACCGCCGCCGCATCTATGTGCTGCCCACGCGCTTTGGGCTGTTCGTTACGGTGCTGCTGGTGGCCATGCTGCTGGGTGCGCTGAACTACAACAACAACCCGGCCCTGCTGCTGGCCCTGCTGCTGGCCACGGTGGCGGTGGCCAGTACCTTTGCCGCGCACCTGCAGCTTTCCGGGTTGCGCATCGACGCAATATCCGCCGAGCCGGTGATCGCCGGCACGCCGCTGCGCCTGCGCGTGAGTCTTTCGCGCAACGACACGCGGCCGCGCCGTGGCCTGCTGCTGCAGCATGCCGAGGCACGCGCGCATGGCCACCTGGTGGACAGCGACCAGGTGGAAGTGGATCTGGACCTGCCCACCCAGCAGCGTGGCTGGCTGGACCTGGAGCGCATCCGCATCTCCACCACACAGCCGCTGGGACTGGTCCGCGCGTGGGCGTGGGTGTGGCCGGATACGCCATTGCTGGTGTATGCCACGCCCGAACTGCACGCCCCTGCCCTGCCCGACGGTGCCGGCGATCCGCTGCACACCCGCGTGCATCCCAGTGGCGAGGAGCTGCACCAGCTGCGCCCCTACCGTGCCGGCGATCCTCAACGCAGCATTGCCTGGAAGCACTCGGCGCGGCGCGACACGCTTCTGGTGCGCGAGTATGAAAAGCCGGTGGGCGTGGATGTGCTGCTGGACTGGGGGCAGCTGAAGTCACTGCCCACCGAAACCCGCATTGCGCGGCTGGCGCGCTGGGTGGACCTGGCCGAGCGCGAGGGACGCCGCTACACCTTGAAGCTTCCCGGCCAGCCGGTGCTGGGTCCCGGCCAGGGCAGCAGCCATCATCACCTCTGCCAACGCGCACTGGCGCTGATGCCCCATGACTGAGCACGCCTCCCACATTCTGAGTGCCGAGGCACGACGCTGGACCCTGCTCAGCGCGGCGCTTTCGCTGCTGCCGCTGCTGCTGTTGCTGCCGCCGCTGCTGGGCGGCGTGTTTGCCGTGGTGGCGCTGATCACCGCGCTGCTGGCCGGCCAACGCGTCCTGCCCGGGCCGGTACGCCTGCTGCTGGTGCTGGGCATGCTGGCTGCCATCTACTGGCAGATGGGCGCACGTCCTGGTCGTGATACCGGCTGTGCCCTGCTGGCGGCGATGCTGGCGCTGAAGTCCAGTGAGCTGCGCACTCTGCGCGACGCGCGCAGCCTGCTGGGGTTTGCGCTGTTTGCGCCATTCTCGGCCTTCCTGCTGGATCAGGGCCCGACCACTCTGGTGCTGGCCGTGCTGGCGGCATTGAGCGCGCTGATCACGCTGCAGCGCCTGGCCCAGGCCGAGGGCGAGGCCCCCAGCCAGGCACTCGGCGGACAGCTGGCTGGAGTGGGCCGGCTGGTGGCCCTGGGATTGCCGCTGGCGCTGATCTCGTTCTGGTTGTTCCCGCGCCTGAGCGAGCCGCTGTGGGGCCTGCCCGACCGCGCGGTAGGAAAGCCCGGGCTTTCCGATCGCATGGAGCCGGGTCAATGGCTGGATTTGATGGCCGACGACGCCCCCGCCATGCGGGTGACCTTCAGCAGTTCGATACCGGCTCCCGAGCAGCGTTACTGGCGCGGCCCGGTGTTGACCCGGTTCGACGGCAGGGTGTGGGAGCAGGACCGCCAGGCCGAATATGCCGAACCCGCTCAGGTCATCCGCGGGGCACCGCGCTGGGAATACCAGATCGACTACGAACCCACCGATCGTCGCCAGTTGGTGGCGTTGGACCTGCCACTGCAGGCTCCGGCCGGCACCCGTCTGGACGGGGACTACAGCCTGCGCAGCGACGCCCCGTTGGCCACACTTACCCGCTGGCGAATGCAGTCCTCGCCCGCCGAACGTTACGTGCAGCCGCTGAGCGAATCGCAGCGGCGGAAACTGTTGGCGCTACCGCCGCAGCTTAATCCCCGCACCGCCGCACTGGCGCGGGAATGGCGGCGCGAGGCCGGCAGCAATGACACTGCCATCGTCAATCGTTCACTGGAATGGGTGCGTGCACGCTTTGCCTACACGCTGGATACCCCTCTGCCGGGCCGCCATGCAGTGGACGAATTCCTGTTCGACCAGCAGGCCGGGTTCTGCCAGCACTTCAGCTCCTCGTTCGTGGTGCTGATGCGCAATGCCGGCATTCCCGCCCGCGTGGTCACCGGCTTTGCCGGCGGCCAGCGCAATCCCTACGGCGACTACTGGGTGGTGCGGCGGATGGACGCCCACGCCTGGGCTGAAGTGTGGCTGCCGCAGCGCGGCTGGGTGCGGGTGGACCCGACCGCAGCAGTGGCTCCTGAGCGCATCTACGACACTCTGGAAGACCGTCTGAACGCAGGGGGTGCCGACGTCACCCTGGAGGGGCGCTGGGCCCAGCTGGGGCAGATGACCGAGTACCTGCGCCGCGGCTGGAACGACCTTGTGCTCAGCTTCGACGCCACCCGCCAGCAGCAACTGCTGCGCCCGCTGGGCATCGACCGGCTGGAACCGGCGCAGCTGGCCGCTATTTTCATTGCCTTCGCGGGCGGTGCGCTAGGGTGGATGGCGTGGGTGCTGGCCCGGGGCGAACGCGAACGCGATCCGCTGCTGCGGGCCTGGCACCGGATGGGCCGGCGTTACGCGCGGCATGGCCTGGCCCGGGAACCGGCCGAAACCGCCACGGACTGGGCGCAGCGCGTCCACCACCAGCGTCCCGACCCGGCGCTGCTTTCACTCAGCCAGCGTTTCGTTCAGGCGCGCTACGCTGGCGCTACGCTCGACCCATCACTTGTGCGTGACCTGCAGCGGCATCGTCCGTCCACCGGAGCATCCTCATGAACACCAAGCTTCTGCTTCCCCTTGCCGCCTCGCTGGCGCTGGCCGCCTGCGCCACCGCCCCGAAACCGCTGCAGGGCACCTTCAGCGTGGTCAGTCCGCGCGATTCGGTTGCCACCCAGCAGGTCGGTACGCCGGTGCGCTGGGGCGGCCGCATCATTGAAACCACGCCGGGCCAGGGCCAGACCTGCTTCCAGCTGCTGTCGCGCCCACTCAACGGCACCGGCCGCCCCAACACCACCAGCAACGACGCCAGCGATGGCCGCTTCGTCGCCTGCCGCGCCGGCTTCTACGACCCGGCCGTGTTCGAAGCCGGCCGCGATGTGACCTTCATCGGCAAGATCGCCGGCTATGAGAACACCCGCATCGGCGACTACGACTACAAGCTGCCGAAGCTGGAAGCCGACGTGATCTACCTGTGGCCGGAACAGCGCCAGGTGGACGTGGTGCCGGTGTACCCCTACGGGCCGTGGGGCCCGGGTTGGGGTCCGGGCTGGGGCTACCGCGGTTGGGGCTGGTGGTAACAGGCATCACGGCGCGTCGTGTACCCACCAACGGTGGGTACC
>JAEXNZ010000512.1 GCA_023439425.1 Pseudomonadota bacterium | reverse complement strand
ACCGGCATCGCCGCCAAGATGCGCGCTTACGGCTACCAGCACGACGGCCTGGACACCATCGACGCGGATGCCCAGCTCGGCTTCGGGGCTGACGAACGCCGCTACGGCAGTGCCGTGGCCATGCTGCAGGGCCTGGGCGTGACCCGCGTGCAGCTGCTCAGCAACAACCCGACCAAGGCCCAGCGCCTGCGCCATGCGGGCATCGACGTGGTCGAGTGCGTGCCGGTGACCGGTGACATCACCGTCGAAAACGAGCACTACCTGCGCACCAAGGCCGAGCGCGCCGGCCACCTGCTGGATGTGGACGCGCTGATCCAGGCCGCGCAATAGCGCGGCGCAACCTGCTACCGTCTGCGCCACGGGTGCGGCGCTGCTTTCGACCGGGCCCGGCCTGATCCATCTGCTGCCGAGCTCCGCCGTGATCGACGACGTCTCCACCGCCCCGCCCCTTCCCGCTGCTCCTGAACTGCCGCCCGCGCTGCCGCCGGATGCCGGCTGGCAACGGCTGCCGCTGCGTGCGGCCAGCATGGCCGCCGTGGGCAGCGGCATCACCGCCATGGTGATGGTGGGCGGAGCCCTGGGCGTGCCGTGGGTGATGCTGCGCCTGCCCCTGCCTGGCTGGGCGGTGATCGCCATCGTGGCGGTTGCCGTGGTGCTTGGAGCTGGCCTCGGCTTCCGTCGCCAGCGCCGTACCTGGTGGCGGCTGGATGCGCAGGGCCTGGGCGTGCGCCGCGACCTGATGTGGCAACTGGACACCCGTGTGCCGCTCTCACGCGTGCAGCACCTGGACCTGCGTCGCGGCCCGATCGAGCGTGCGGCGCAGCTGGCCACGCTGGTGGTGCACACCGCCGGCAGCCGCTTCAGCGCGGTAACGCTCAGCGGACTTGACCACGCCGACGCCGAGCGCCTGCGCGATACCCTGGGCCGCCAGCTGGACCAGGACGACGACGCCCTGTGAGCACCCTGCCCCAGGACACCGCGCCGCCGGTGGCACCGGCACCGGACCAGCGCCTGCATCCCTGGTCGTGGCTGTTCGTGATGCTGATGCAGCTGCGCCAGTTCCTGCTGCCGCTGGTTGCGCTGCTGGTGTTCGGCGGACGCGGCGACCGCGACGAGATGTGGACCTACCTGACCACGCTGATTGTGATCGCGGTGCTGGTCGCGATCTCGATCCTGCAGTACCTGACCTACCGCTACCACATCGGTCACGACGCGATCAGCGTGCGCAGCGGGATCATCGCGCGCAACCGCCGCGAGATTCCGTTCGCGCGCATCCACAACGTGGTGGTCCACCAGAATCCGCTGCACCGCCTGTTCGGGGTGGCGGAGCTGCGTCTGGAATCTGCCGGCGGGCACCGCCCAGAAGCGGAAATGCGCGTGCTCAAACTGTCCCAGGCGCTGGCGCTGGAGCAGCTGGTGCGGCAGCGCGGGCAGCAACCGCCACCGCTGCCCGATGCGGGCGATGCAGCGGCGGAGCCGCATTCGGCTCCATCGACGGCACCATTGCCCTCGGTGCTGCTGCGGCTGGGCAATCGGGACGTGCTGCGGATCGGGCTGCTTTCCAACCGTGGCTGGGTGGCGGTGCTGGCGGCCTGGGGCGCTTCCTACCAGTTCTTCCCGCGCGGCTATGTCAGCGATGCGGTGGAACACCATGGCCGCGAGGTGTTCGGCTATGCCAGTCACCTGCACCCAGCGACGTGGGTCTGGGTAGTGGCCGCCGTCTTTACGGTGGGTGGCTTCTGGTTGTTGCTGCGCCTGCTGTCGGTGGTGCTGGCGCTGCTGCGTTACCACGGCTTCCAGCTCACCGAGCAGGAGCGCAGGCTCACGGTGACGAGCGGGCTGCTGACCCGCATGCGCACGAGCGTGGCACGCCGGCGCATCCAGGCCTGGACGCTGCGCGAAACCGCGCTGCAGCGCTGGGTGGGCCGCCGCCAGCTGCGCATCGACAATGCAGCGGGAGTGGGGTCGGACGACGACGGCCGCGATCTGCGCGAACTGGCTCCGTTAGCCACCCCCGCCGCCTGCGACGAACTGCTGCGCCACCTCCTGCCCCGGCTGCAGTGGCCACCGCCGCGTTGGCAGGGCGTAGCACGACGTGGCTGGTGGCGACTGTGCCTGCCGGCGCTGGTGATCGTGCCGCTGCTGAGTGTGGGTGCTGTGTTCGAAGTCGGGCCGTGGGGCGCGGTACTGCTGGCCTGGCTGCCGTGGTCAGCGTTCCGTGCCTCGCGCGAGATCGCGCGCATGGGGTACTACCTGGACGGCGATTATGTGGCCGTGAGAGGCGGCTGGTGGACGCGCTGGTGGCGGCTGGCCGAACTGGACAAGCTGCAGTCGCTGCGGTTGTCGCGCTCGCCGCTGGATCGGCTGTTGGGGACGGCGAGTGTGTGGCTGGATAGCGCCGGGGCCGGAGGGAGCATTGCGTTGCGGTTGCGGTTTTTGCCGGAGGGTGAGGCGCGTGAGGTGCTGGAGAGGTTGAACCGGGCGTTGGCGCGGCGGTAACCCTCCATCAACGGCTGGATGGCCCCCAGTAACCGAGATCCTTTCGGATCTGCAGCCCGCGCGTCCACGCGCCGAATGGCTTGCGCTTGAGCGTTCCCAGCTTGCCCGCCAGGAAGTCCTCGGTGGCGGCCATCACCCGCTCGCTGGAACGCCCGTCGCGGTACGGATGGATGTCATCGGCATAGCGGCGGATCTCGGCCATCAGCGCCGGTTCCGGGTCCAATGCGCGCGCCAGCATTGCCGGCAGCGCTTCGGGCACGTCGAAATCGATCATGTGCGGCTGCGGCACGCGGTTGCGGAAGGTCACCACCGGTTTGTGCTGCACCACGAACTCGGACACGATCGAGGAGGTGTCCGACACCAGCACGTCGGCGGCGCGTTGTGCGGCCATCACCTGCTCGGGCTCGATGAAGGCGGCATTGGCTCCGGCCAGCGCGCGGTACTGCGCGAACAGCTCCTCGCTGCACTTGGGGTGCAGGGTCAACAGCCAGTAGCGGTCACCACGGGCAATGTCAGCGGCGATCTGCGCATGCAGATGCGGGGCCGCGCTCAGCCGTTCGGTAAAGGTGGAGCCGAACAGGATCACCGGCCGCCCGGCTGCCGGCGCGCGCAACGCCGCGCTGGCCCCGCCATCGTCGCGGAACAGCGGGTCCAGCTTCGGCCAGCCGGTCTGGGCCACCGCAAAGTGCCCCTCACGCGACGCCAGCTCCTGGAACGGAGCGGTCGTGGCCGGCCCCTGGGTGCAATACAGATCGAACAGCCCGCGCACGCGGAAATGACCGCGGGCGCTGTCGCGCTTCTGCACATTGAAGCCATGGAACACCTGCACCTTGGCCCCGGCGATGAACGGCGGCACCCAGTTGGCGGCACTGAACACCGCCCGCGGACGCAGCGCCAGCGCCTGCTTCAGGCCCACATTGGGCACGCCCGGCAGCTGCGCGCCAGCCGCGCCGTCTTCGAACCAGGCGGACACCGAATGCCCGGACGCGTGCAACGCCTGCGCCAGTGGGGCGAGAATAGGCAGCGCATAGCGCTCCGTCGCAAACAGCAGGTACTCAGCCATCATGTCCTCCACGACCGCTCCCACTGAACGGCCTCGCATCTCCGCCTGCATTATCGCGTTCAATGAAGCCGACCGCATCGGTGACTGCCTGGCCTCGCTGGCCTTCTGCGACGAGATCATCGTGGTGGACTCGCATTCGACCGACGCCACCGTGGCCATCGCCGCCGCCGCCGGGGCGCGTGTGCTGCAGCGGGCCTTCGATGGCTTCCGCAGCCAGAAGGCGTTCTGCGTCGAGCAGGCCCAGCACGACTGGGTACTGTGCCTGGACGCGGACGAACGGGTCAGCCCGGCGCTGCGCGAGGCCATCGAGGCGGCGCAGACGAGCGGCTTCGCCGGGCATCACGGCTACCGCTTTGCGCGCCTGTCGGAGTACTTCGGCAAGTTCCTGCGCCACGGCAATGCCTATCCCGACCGTGTGCTGCGCCTGTTTGATCGCCGCCACGGCGGCTGGCGCGGCACCCGCGAGATTCACGAAGCGGCCAGCGTGGATGGCAGCGTGGGCCTGTTGCAGGGCGACCTGATCCACTATCCGTACCGCTCACTGGAACAGCAGCTCAGCAAGACCCAGCGTTACGCGCGGATGATGGCCGAGCACGAGTTCGCGCGTGGCAAGCGCGCCACCCTCGCCAAACTGGTACTGGCCCCGGCATGGCGGTTCTGGCGGGGGCTGCTGTTCCGCGGCGGCTTCCGCGATGGCTGGCATGGCCTGGTCTACGCCTACGTGCGCGCCAATAACCTGCGGCAGAAGACCATCATGCTGTGGATGCTGCAGAACGGGCAGCCGGTGAGCGACCCGCCGCGCCGCACTGACGCCAGCTGAATGCGTCTGTGGCAGACTGCCGGGGCGTTCCTGTCAGGCCCCCCATGAAGATTCTCTATACCAATTTCCACTCCGGCGATGGCGGTGGTCACACCACCTACCTGGCCTCGCTGGCCCGTGCGCTGTCCGGTCGCCATCAACTGTTCATGGCCGCCCCGGGCAACAGCCGGGTGATCCGGGTGATGCGCAGCGAAGGCATTGCCGAGCCGGTGGAGATCGCCTTCAGCAGCGGATTGAGCACGCTGGGCCAGCAATGGGCCGACCTGCGCCGGCTGCGCGGGCTGATCGAGCACCACCAGATCGACATCGTGCATGCCAATGGCGCGCGTGATCACCGGGTGGCGATGGAAGCCGTGGCGGGGCTTCGCCGACGGCCGAAACTGGTGTTCACCAAGCACAACAGCAAGTCGGCCAATACCTTTGGCAACGCCATGCGCGCCCGTTGGGGCACTGATCGCGTCATCGCAGTGTCGGCGCACACCCGGCAGATGCTGCTGGACAGCCCGTACCGGCGCTGCCCGATCGACGTGATCCGCAACGGGGTCGACCTGACCCGCTTCTCGCCCGCCGACCCGGCCGAGGCCGCGGCCCTGCGCGCGCGCTGGACCACCGACCCGGACGCGCTGGTGCTGGTCAGCAACGCGGGCACCGACAACCACAAGGGCTGGATCGACCTGGTCCGGGCCATGGCCATCCTGCCCGAGCCGCTGCGCGGCAAGCTGCACGTGGCCATTGCCGGGCGCACCCCGGATCCAAAGGCCGTTGCCGAAGTGGAACGCCTCGGCCTGGCGCAGCAGGTGCATTTTGCGGGGCTGCTCGACGACATTCGTCCGTTCGTGGCCAGCGGCGATGCCGGTTTCGTTCTGTCCTACGACGTGGAGACCATCTCGTTTGCCTGCCGCGAAATGATGGCGATGGGTAAACCGGTGATGGTCAGCGACTACGCCGGCCTGCCGGAGAACATCGAGCAGGGGCAGAACGGCTGGATCGTGCCGGTGCGCGATGTGGCGGCTATTGCAGCACAGGTCAGTGCGCTGTACGAACAGCGCGCGGAATTGCCGCGCCTGGGGGTTGCCGCGCGGGAGCATGCCCTGCGGCATTTCGGGCTGGATACGTTCAGCGAGTTGACCGAGGCCAGCTACGCGGCGGTGCTGGAGGGGCGCTGATTTCAGCGGGACGCGGGATCACGCAGCCTGAGCGGGTCTGACAGCGCCAGGAACAGGGCCATCCAGGTCGCGTAGAACGAAGCGCTGCGCATGTCGCGGAACATCATCTCGGTCAGGCCGAACACCACGTAGCCGACGCAGATCATCAAGCCCGCGCCGGCGAACAGGCGCGTGGTGCGGTCGGTCATCGACAGCCGCAGGCGGCGCGCGAACACCCAGCCGGGGGCGAAGTACAGCAGCAGCAGGCCCAACCCGCCCAGCACCCCGTAGGTGGCCAGGAAGTACAGCAGATCATTGTGGGTCTCGCCGAAGTCACGGGCGACCATCGGCGTGACCTGGCCTTCGGTGGCCAACTGCGCCAGTTCTTCGCGGAAACGGTCGCCACCGCCCACGCCGAATACCGGCTCGCTGTGGATCATGTGCCCGGCCGCACGCCACAGCTGCAGCCGGATGCACACCGAGGTATCGGCCAGGTGCGCGACCTGGCACTGGTCGAATTCATTGACGCCCAACTCGATGCGCTCGCGCATCGAAGCATCGCTGGCCACGATCGCACCGGCGGTGCCCAGCAGCAGCACCGAAGCCAGTACCTTGAAGCGGTTCATGCGCCGGCCCTGGATCAGCAGTCCGACAAACAGGAAGAACGGAATGGCCAGCAGCCCGCCCCGGGTCTGGGTGGCCACAAAGCCGGCTACACCCGCGATACCGGTAATGAGCTTGAAGGCGAACTCGGTGCGACGGAACCGGGTGATGCGCACGCCCATCATCACGAAAGCCAGCACCGAGAACAGCAGGGTCAGGTCGCCGTAGGTGACCGTATTGAACTGGGTGGTGGCCGGTCGCGCGCCACCGGATTTCACCACCAGCCAGCCCAGGTTGATCACCGCGTACCAGATGCCCAGCATCAGCCCGAACACAGCATGCGCCAACACCGCACGCGGAATGCGCAGGGCGGCCGCCAGAATCAGGCCGACGCTGAAGAAGCGGACGGCCTTTTCAACTTCCGAGCCCTTCCATAGACCATGTACCAGCAGGCTGGTGAGCACGCCCACCAGCATCACGCCCATGGCCGCCACCATCCACACATACTCGCGGCGGTTGTCGCACCAGCGCTGGCCGACCTGCGTGGGGCGCACTACTGCCAGCACGATCATGCTCAGCAGCACCAGCAGGTAGTACCCCGCGCTGCCGCCGTCGGTAGTCGACATCAGCAGCACCGGCGTAACGCCCAATGCCAGCGTGAATGCCCACGCCAACAGGGGTGGGATGCCGGCGGAGGGGGAAAGCGGGTGGGTCACGTTCAGAGCAGCTCAGGCGGCAGAAGGACGGAAGGAATCGACAAGCGGCCCGCATTGTGGCCGAACGAAGGGTAATGATCCATGAGCCTGCGATTACTCGTCATTGTCATACCTGGACTGTTCACGGCGGATGCGCGCCAGTTCGGCCGCGCTGGGCCGGCACTCGCCCGAGAAGGCCTGTGCCGGCACCAGCCACCAGCCACGGCGGTTGGCCACGCCGACATGTTCGGCCTGCTGCGGGTCCACACAATTGAGCATCACCGGATCCTGCACCAGCAGCCAGCGCCGCGCGGGAGCCTGCGCCTGCCACTCGCGTCCGTCCTGGAGCTGACGGTACCAGCGCTGCTTGAAGCCGAAGGTGGCCACCTCACGATCTGCCATCAGCAGGTTCTGCTCCTTCCAGCCGACCAGCCCGAGCTCCGCGTCCGGGCCAATCCGACGGCCGGCGTCCAGCATCAGGCCGCGCGCCGAGCTGGAGTCGTTGAACAGCGGGTAGCCCACCAGCCCGTAGGTCACCCAGACCATGGCCAGGGTGGACACCACCGCCAGATGGAAACGCCGACGCCCGCTGAACACCAGGCTGACCATCGCCCAGCTGCCCAGCGCGATGCCCACCCAGCCCAGCGCGGCGGTGACCGAGCGGTCGATGCCGCGCTCGATGATCAGTTTCTGCTCGAAGGCCGGCTCGCCCCCCAGCATGGACACGCCCGCTGCCAGCAACAGTACGCCCAACAAGGCGGTGAACCCGCCCAGCACCCATTGCACGTCGCGCCGGCGCAGCAACCCCGGTAGCAGCGGGGCCAGCGCCAGACAGAACATGGGCAGCGCCGGCAGGATATAGACGTCGCGCTTTCCGTGCGGAATGGAGAAGAACAGCACGATCAGCAGCCACCAGCCAAGCAGCAGCAGGTAACGCGGATCACGCCGGCGCAGGCGCCGCCACCAGGCCGGTATCGCCCACGGCACCAGCAGGAAGGCCGGGATCCACATCGACGGCATGGTGGCCAGGAAATACCACCATGGCTGGTGGTGATCCCACGACTGCGCGTAGCGCTTGGCGGTCTGCCGGAACAGAATGTCGTTCATGTACGCGTGGTACTCGGCCGACCCGGTGGCCAGCGCGGTGGCCACCATCGGCACCAGCCAGAGCAGGATCGCCGCCACGAAGGCCAACGGAGCCACCCACAACCGCCAGCCATGCGAATGCAGGCGGAGGCGAGGCCACTGCAGCCAGCCGGCCACAAACGCCGGCACCAGCATGAACAGCGCCAGCACCCCAACGCCTTTGGTGATCACACCCAGACCGGCGGCAAACCAGCCCAACCACCACCAGCGCCAGGCCGGCCCGCACAGCAGGTGGCGCAGCAGGCCATAGTTGGCGAGGGTGACGAAGAACACCACCAACGGGTCGATCTGCGCCTTTTTGGCCTGGAAGGTGAAGTGCACCGCGAACAGCAGCGCCCAGGCCGCATACAGCCCCACCTTGCGGGTCCACAGGCGACGCCCCAGGTCATAGACGCACGCCAAGGTTCCCAGTGCCGCCAGCAGGGAGGGCAGCAGGAAGGCCAGCCGCCAGTCACCCAGCACGGTGTAGAACGCGGCCTGCAGCCACATCAGCATCGGCGGCTTGTCCGAGTACAGCTCGGTGCCGCGGTGCGGGAACAGCCAGTCCCCGCTCGTCACCATCTGCTTGGCCACCAGGGTGAACCGGGGCTCGTCGGACGGCCACGGGTCACGCAGCCCCAGACCGGCCCCCAGCACCAGCAGGGCCATCACGGCAAGCAACCACAACTCTCGGGACGCACGTGTTTTCGGCATGCGCTGGAGTTTACCGGTTGCGGGCTATCCCTTTCTCAGCAACCGCGCATAGAAGAAGCCGTCAGCGCCGTTCTCGCCAGGCAGACGTTGGCGTCCTGCCCAGCAGTCGTGACCAAAGCGCTCATCCAGCGGCAGGAATCCGGCGCGCGGCGTGCGCTGCAGGAAGGCTTCGATCTGGAACTGGTTTTCCTCGCGCAGGATCGAGCACGTCGCATACAGCATCGTGCCGCCCGGTGCGAGCATGCCGAAGCAGGCGTCCAGCAGCCGTGCCTGCAGCGCTACCAGTGCCTCGACGTCGGCCGGCCGCCGGTGCAGCAGCACGTCGGGCTGGCGGCGGATGATGCCGGTCGCCGAGCACGGTGCATCGAGCAGGATCGCGTCGAAAGGCTGCCCGTCCCACCAGCTGTCCGGTGCACTGGCATCGGCAGCGCGGACCTGGGCGTTGCTCCCCACTCCCGTGCGCGCAAAGGTCTCGCCGATGCGCTTGAGCCGGCGGGCGTCGATGTCCAGCGCCAGCAGCTGCAGGGTCGGGTCGCGCTCGAGCAGATGCGCGGACTTGCCGCCCGGCGCGGCACAGGCGTCCAGTACCCGCGCGCCCTTGCGCAGCGACAGTGCGTCGGCCACCTGCTGCGCCGACAGGTCCTGCACCGACAACGCGCCCTGTGCGAACCCGGGCAGCGATGCCACCGGCACCGGCTGCGGCAGGCAGACCGCATCGGCCGCCAGGGCCGACGGTTCGGCCGCGATGCCGGCGTCCTGCAACTGCGTCAGCACGGTGCCGCGATCCGTCTGCTGCCCGTTCACCCGCAACCACAGCGGGGCCGGCTGCAGGCTGGCCTCGAACACCGCCGCGGCCTGCTCGGGCCAGTCCAGTTCAATCTTCTTCGCCAGCCAGGTCGGGAACGCGGCGCGCGCGGGCTGATCGGCGAATCCATCGCGCTGGGCACGGCGCAGCAGCGCGTTGACCATGCCGGCCTGGCGCTCGAAGCCCAGCGCGCGCGCAGCGTCCACCGTGGCAGACAAGGCCGCGTGGGCGGGCAGCTCCAAGGCGTCCAGCTGGGCAAACCCAACCTGCAGCAAAGCACGCAGCTCGGCATCGCGCGCGCCCAGCGGGCGCTGCATCCAACCCGCCAGCGCGGCGTCGTACGCCGCACGTCGGCGCAGCACCGCAAAGCACAGCGCCTCCAGCAGCGCGCGGTCGCGGGCATCGTCCAGTTGCGGCAGCGCCGTGGTCAGCTCACCCTTCAGCGAGCGGCCACGGCCAATGACCTGGGCCAGCACGCGGGCCGCCAGCACCCGGGTCGGCACCCCGGGGGCCAGTGCGGCGCGGGAGACCGGGCGGGGGGCTGGGCGCGCGCCCGCCATCAGCGGCCTACCACCAGGTCACGGCGCGCATTGAGGTAGTCGGCCGCAGTGATCGCCTTGCCACCTTCGCGCTGCAACACGCGCAGGCGCAGTGCGCCCTGCCCGCAGGCGATATCGATGCCGTCGCGACTGGCGGCCAGCAGCGTGCCCGGGGCCTGGCCCTGGTTGTCCGGCAGCGCCACGGCACCGTGGATGCGCACGCGCTCCCCGGCCAGCTGGGCTTCGGCAATCGGCCACGGATTGAAAGCACGCACGGTGCGCTCCAGCGACAGCGCGTCAGCGCTCCAGTCCAGGCGGGCTTCGGCCTTGTCCAGCTTGTGTGCGTAGGTCACGCCTTCGGCGGGCTGCGGCTGCGCCACCGGCTTCAGGCCGGCGCGCAGCAGGCCCAGGCCGTCGGCCAGCACCTGTGCCCCCAGCTCGGCCAAGCGGTCATGCAGCTGGCCACCGAATTCGGCCGGCTGGATCGGGGTGTGCTGGCGCAGCAGCACCGGTCCGGTATCCAACCCGGCTTCCATCTGCATCAGGCACACGCCGGTCTCGGTATCACCGGCCTGGATGGCACGCTGGATCGGGGCCGCACCGCGCCAGCGCGGCAGCAGCGAGGCATGCACGTTCCAGCAACCGTGGGTGGGAATGGCCAGCACCGCCTTCGGCAGGATCAGCCCATAGGCGACCACCACCATCAGGTCCGGCTGCAGGTCACGCAGCTGCTGCTGGGCGGCCTCGTCCTTCAGCGACTCCGGCTGGAACACCGGAATGCCGCGCGCAATGGCCTCCAGCTTCACCGGGGACGGGGCCAGGCCGCGTCCCCGGCCGGCCGGCCGGTCCGGCTGGGTGTAGACCGCCACCACTTCGTGGTGGCGTGCAGCGGCGCGCAGCGAGGCGACCGCGAACTCCGGCGTACCGGCAAAGACGATTTTCATGGCGACCCCGGTCAGGCGACGTGCTTGCGCTGCTTGGCCAGCTTCTTGCGGACCATTTCGCGCTTCAGCGGCGAGAGGTAGTCGATGAACAGCTTGCCGTCCAGGTGGTCCATTTCATGCTGCACGCAGACCGCCAGCAGGCCGTCGGTGGTCAGCTCCTGGGCCACGCCCTGGCGGTCCAGGTAGCGCACGGTGATGCTGTCGGCGCGGGTCACGTCGGCAAAGATGCCGGGGACCGACAGGCAACCTTCCTGGTACACCTGACCACCCTGCTGGGTGACGATTTCGGGGTTGATGAACACCATCGGAGTGTCCTTGCCCTCGCTGACGTCGATTACCATGAAGCGCTTATGAACGTCGACCTGGCTGGCGGCCAGCCCGATGCCGGGGGCTTCGTACATGGTCTGGAACATGTCGTCGACCAGCGTCTGGAAGGCCGGCGTGGTCACCTCGGCGGCGTCGATCAACGCAGCCTTGGTGCGCAGGCGCGGGTCGGGGAACTCGAGAATGGGCAGGAGAGCCATGGCAAATACCGGTTGGGGGCGCCCGTAAAAGCGGCGTAGGTCGCAATTCTATCGCCAACGCTTGCCTTGCGCCCCGGTTTCTGGACTATAGTGGTCAAACCTGTTGGGGAATCAGGCACCACTCCTATGTTTGAACGTACTCGTACGGTTCTCGCCGTCGCGATGTTGACCGTCGCCACCTATGCTACTGCCGTTGAAGTGAACGGCGGTCACCCGGATACCTACGTCGTCCAGAAGGGCGATACGTTATGGGACATTTCCGCGCGCTTCCTGAAGAAGCCGTGGTTGTGGCCCGAAATCTGGCAAGCCAATCCGCAGGTCAAGAACCCGCACCTGATCTACCCGGGTGACGTGCTCAGCCTGGCCTACCTGGACCGCGTCGTGGCCCAGCCCGGCCCGCGCCAGGAAGCCCCGCTGAACGCCATTCCGTTGGCCCAGGTGGAACCCTTCCTGAAGCAGATGAGCGTGGTGGACGAGATCAAGTCCCTGCCGCACGTCGTGGCCCTGGAAGACAATCGCCTGCGCGCCACCACTGGCCAGGTTGCCTACGTGATGAACCTGCAGGGGGCCGAGGTCGGCCAGCGCTGGGCCGTGGTCCGCCCGACCGTGCGCTTCGCCCTGCCCAAGCCGTCCGAGGACCTGACTGCCAATGGCGATGTCACCCCGGGCAGCGGAAACGTCTGGAAGTCGTTCATTGCGCCGAGCAAGCGCAAGGAGACCCTGGGCTACGAACTGGCCCAGGTGAACGTGGGCACCATCGTCAAGCTGCCGGATGGCCAGTCTGACGTTGCCACGCTGGCGCTGCAGGGCCTGAATGACGGTCGCGAGGTCCGCCCGGGCGACCGCCTGGTGCCGGTCGAAGCCAATCCGTATGACCTGCAGTTCTTCCCGCATGTGCCGGCCGCCCAGACCGAAGGCCTGGAAATCCGCGTGCTGGCAGTGACCGACATGTTCACCTCCGGCGGTCCGCGTGACGTCATCGCCCTGTCGGCCGGCAGCGCCGACGGCATCGACAACGGCACCGTGGTCTCGCTGTGGCGCAACAGCCGCCACGTGGCCAACAAGATGAAGTTCCCGGGCTCCTCGCGCATGGACGACTCCCTGACCGACGGTGCCGGCCGGGTCAGCCTGCCGGAAGAGTACGCCGCCCATGCGATGGTGTTCCGCACCTTCGACAAGGTCAGCTATGCGCTCGTCATGGAAGGCAAGAAGCCGGTCCACGTGGGCTACAACGCCCATCATCCGGACAAGCAGTAACCGGCCACACCCGGTAAGCACCGACCGTTGGTCGGTGCAGAACCTGACGCAACACAGCGACGGCACCTGAGGGTGCCGTCGTCGTATCCGCACTAGCCTGTCGGGATGCCCAGCGACCTGCCCCCTGACACCGACGCCCTGCTGCATCTGGTCCTGGCCGGCGGTGCCCCCGAACCGCGCCAGGGCCTGCTCACCGCTCACGGGTCCGCCGACGCCGCGCCGCGCGCCGGGCCCACCGCCTGGCGGGTCGCCGGCTGCTCGGCCGAGCAG
>JAEXNZ010000469.1 GCA_023439425.1 Pseudomonadota bacterium | reverse complement strand
GACCGTCCACCGCTCGCGATTCACCCCCGTGAGGGTCTGACGCTACGCCTGGGTCTGTTAGAAGCGCGTCATGATCTGTCCGCTGAGAAGGGCCATGGCCTCTAACGGACACACGCCTTCGCCAGGTGTCATGCCTTTCCGGACGTTGAACGCCTATCGGCGGTCGACTGTCGTGCGACCCTACCGGGCTTCATACATTGCTGGCGTTTCTGCGGTGATCGGGTTTCACACGATGCGGCTTGTTCGCGCGGTGTCGGGGATCGACGCAGTGCAGCCGGGCAAGCCCGGCTCTACGGGGTGCGCTCGCCTTCGCGCAGCGTCAGCACCTGGACGCCGTTAGCGGTTACGAGGACCGTGTGTTCGAACTGCGCGGAAAGCTTGCCGTCGCGCGTGGTCACGGTCCAACCGTCGTCGCTGTGATCGATGGCCGCACGGCCTTGGTTGATCATCGGCTCGATGGTGAAGGTCATGCCCTCTTCCAGCTCCAGCCCGGCACCGCGCTTGCCGTAGTGCAGCACCTGCGGTTCTTCATGCATCTCACGGCCGATGCCGTGGCCGCAGAACTCCTTGACCACGCTGTAGCCGTGCGCCTTGGCGTGCTGCTGGATGGCGAAGCCGATATCACCCAGCGTTGCCCCGGGGCGTACCACCTCGATGCCTTTCCACATCGCTTCGCGGGTGACCCGCACCAAGCGCTTGGCGGCGTAGTCCACCTCGCCGATCAGGTAGGTCTTGCTGGAATCGGCAATGAAGCCGTTCTTCTCCAGGGTGATATCCAGATTGACGATACTGCCGGCACGCAGGATGTCATTGGCCGACGGCACGCCGTGGCAGACCACGGTGTCGATGGAGGTGTTGAGCACGTACTCGAACCCGTACTGGCCTTTGCTGGCCGGGCGGGCCTGCAGTTCGTCGACGATGAAGCGCTCCACCCAGTCGTTCACCTGCAGGGTGGACATGCCTTCCAGCTGCAGCGTGTCCAGCGCTTCAAACACCTGCGCCAGCAGCCGGCCGGATTCGGCCATCAGGCGGCGTTCTTCGGGGGACTTGATCATGCTTCGGCCACCCGCAGTGCGCCTGGGTCGACCCCGGCGGCGCGCAGTTCGCGGCAGACGATCTCCTGGTAGCTCAGGCCGGGGTTCATTTCGCAGAGCATGCCGACCTTGATCCAGAAGCCCGCCTGGGCGTTGATGGAGCGGCCGGAAACGGCGCTGGCGCGGCGCAGGTTGTCGTGCAGCTGGTCGTCGATGTTGACGATGCCCATGGGGGCTCCAGGGGGTATATGAAACATATATGGTACGCATATGCACCGGTAGAGTCGACCCCCGGTCGACTGCACGCACCCTGTCAACGCTCCATATCGGCATGACCCTCGAACGATGAGGCGCTTCTCCGCTGCACATATGGCCTTCGCCGCGCCGATCACCGCTATCGGCGGTCGACTGTCGTGCGACCCTACCAATCCCCTCAACGGCAGCGTGCGCCCACGGGTTGCGATCCCCCAACCGCAACGTGCGCCCACGCACTGAAAGCGAATGGCACGCGGCACCGGTTCCGCGCACCATCCGCCCTGGCTGTCAGTCCACGGTCACCGGCCGCAGGATCAGACAATCCGTCCCGAACACAATGTCGAACTCGGTCCCCACCTCAAACCCGGCACGGGTCAGCCACATGCCGCGCAGCTTGATCATCGGGATGGTCTTGCTGCCCAGGTTCTTCTTGCCGCTGGGGTCGTTGAGCGCTTTGACGCGCAGGCTGTCCGGCTTGAACCAGTAGAAGGTACCGCGCTTGTCGTCGTTGCTGTTGTTGTTGCTGCCGTCGTTGGAACTGGTCATGTATCAACTCCTGGTGAGTTCTCCCTCGCCGGAATGGCGAGGGAGTCGGGAGGTTGATAACCGTGCAAGTAGCCAGTACAGAAAACGGCGTGACGTATTCCCCGGGGGTGTTGTATTGCGCCACCCTCCCGACGTTGGACGTCGAACCACCGACTAACTTGCGGAGTTATCAAGCTCCTTGACCCCACCGTGCGCGATACACCACGCGAAGTGAAATGGCATAAGCGACAGGGTAATTTAGCGTTGTCGGTTTACGCCACACGGATGGCGCAAATGGACCGGAATGATCGAAATCTGATGCCGTTCTGGTAAACCCGGTCACAGTTTTCATGACGCGATGCGGCATGATAGAGCAGCAGAAGGTCATGCAACCCATGACGCGATCACCACGGTAGAGTCGACCCCCGGTCGACTGCACACGCACCGCCAACGTTCGATATCGGCATGACCGTCGAACGGGGATGCGCATTTCCGTTGTGGACACGGCCTTCGCCGCACCGATCACCGTTATCGTCGGTCGACTGTCGTGCGACCCTACCAATCCCCTTCCTTTCCAATTGATCCAATCCCGCCACTACGCGCCTCACGTCCACGCGGGGTCGGCAGTGAAATCAATCGTCAGCCAGAAGTCGCTCCCCCGCGCATCCAGCCGCTCGGCGATCTCGTCCCGCAACGCATCCACATTGCCGATGCTGCCGATCACCGTATCTGGGTGGGTCAGGATATGGATCTCCACAAACCGCATCCGCCCCATCTTGGCCACATGGCTGGTGAAATCGAGATACCCATGCTCGGCCACGAACGCGCTCATCACCTCCTGCACCCGCGCGTCCAGCGTATCCGGGGCGACCTGCAGCACCTCACGCATCGCCCGCCATGCCCCACGCAAGGGAACCGGCAGCACCGCCAGACTGATCGCCGCCAGCACCAGCGGGTCCAGGTAGGGAATCCAATGTGCGTGCTCGCCGTCGCGCAGCAGCAGCGCAATCGCAAACGCCAGCACAACGGCCAGACTCATCAGCCCGCTCAGCAGCCAGGCGCGCACGTCCAGCCACAACAGTCCTGACTGCAGCCGCTTGGCATACACCCGAACAATCGCGGCCATGGCCAGATTGCTCACGCACAGCAACGAGGCCCACGCCAACGCGGGGCCGGCCTTCACTGTATGCCCGCCGGTAGTCAGACCAATGATCGAATTGGCCAGCGCATAGATGCATGCCAGCGCCAGAATGGCCCCGCCCAGCGCTTCCACCATCGGCTCCAGGTGCCAATAGCCATACTGGAAGCGCGGGCTTTCCTCCCGCGCCACCAGCCGCAGCACGGCGAGCGCCACCAACGTCAGCGCCACGTCGACCAGACTGTAGACGCCATCGAACAGAATCGCCTGCGACCCCACCAGCAGGCCGCCGACAAAGCCGGTGGCGCTGACCGCCACCGTGACCCCGATCGAAAACTTCAGAACCCGCTGCTCGCGTGCTGTATCCATCGCCCGCCGAAGGTCCTGTGCATGCGCTCAGACCTTCAGCACCTCCACCCTGTAGCTCGGCGCGTCGCCGCTGCGGTCGATGATAAGCCCGTGCACGTCCGACTCGAAACCCGGGAACCGGGCGTTCTGCTCGCGGGCAATGCGCAGCGACTGGATGATCGGCTCGTCGCTGTCACCGAAACGCTCACCCGGCATGATGGTCGGGA
>JAEXNZ010000460.1 GCA_023439425.1 Pseudomonadota bacterium | reverse complement strand
GTGGTCGGTGATCTGGCTGCACGGCCTGGGGGCCGACGGCCATGACTTCGCCCCCATCGTGCCCGAACTGGTGCGCGAACACTGGCCGGCGATCCGTTTCGTGTTCCCGCATGCGCCGGTGCAGGCGATTACCGTGAACAACGGCGTACGTATGCGCGCCTGGTACGACATCGTCAGCATGGACTTCAAGTCGCGCGCCGATAGCGCCGGTGTGGCCGCCTCGGTGCAGCTGCTCGACGGCCTGATCGAGGCAGAGATCGCGCGCGGCATTCCGGTCGAGCGCATCCTGCTGGCGGGCTTCTCGCAGGGCGGGGCCGTCGTGCTCAGCAGCGCGTTGCGCCGCCGCTGGCCGGTGGCGGGGCTGATCGCCCTGTCCACCTACCTGCCCGATGCCGAGGCCGCTGCCGCCTCGGCTGCTTCGGAAGGTCCGCTGCCGCCGGTGTTCATGGCGCACGGGCAGAAGGATCCGGTGATTCCGCAGGACGTGGCCGTGCACAGCGCCAAGGCGCTCAAGGAGCTCGGCTTCCCGGTGGAATGGCATTCCTATTTCATGGTGCACCAGGTCTGCGCCGAAGAAATCCAGGCGCTCGGCGACTGGTTGGACACGCGCTTCCGATGAGCGACCCACGCCAGCAGTCCTGGCTGCCCGACCTGTGCCGCCTGCCACGGCTGGGCGCGATGCTCGGGCTGGCCGAACTGGTGGTGGTGGTGGTGGCGCTGGCACCGGATGGCAGCCGCCAGTGGGGGCTGTCGGACTTCCTGTCTGCCAGCGGCCTGGCATTGTGGCTGGCATTGGCGGTCACGGTCACGCTGTGTGCCGCACGCCAGCCGCTTTCGCGATTACCCGAAGCGGTTGGCACCGTGGTGGTGGTGGCGGCCGCGGCACTGATCGCGGCGATCTGCACCGGCATCGTGCATGCGCTGTATGACGCGCTGGGCACGTCCGGCTTCACCCACGATGTGGGTTTCTGGCGCTTCACGCTCGGCTGTGCCACGGTTACCGCGCTGATCGTGGCGCTGGCGTTGCGCTACTTCTACGTCGCCGACCGCTGGAGCGCGCAGACCGTGGCCAATGCCCGTGCGCAGGCCGATGCCCTGCAGGCGCGCATCCGCCCGCATTTCCTGTTCAACAGCATGAACCTCATCGCCAGCCTGGTCCGGCGCGACCCGGTGGTGGCCGAGCGCGCGGTGCTGGACCTGTCCGATCTGTTCCGCGCGGCGTTGGGCGCGGGCGAGGGTGACTCCACCCTGCAGGCCGAATGCGAGCTGGCCGAGGCCTATCTTTCGATTGAGTCGTTGCGCGTGGGCGAACGCCTGCAGGTGCAGTGGCAGCGCGAAGAGCCCTTGCCGTGGTCGCTGCCGATGCCGCGGCTGGTGCTGCAGCCGCTGGTGGAGAATGCCGTGCTGCATGGCATCTCGCGCCTGCCGGCCGGGGGCACCATCGTCATTTCCCTGCGCTGCGAGGGCAACCAGCTGCGCATCACCGTGCGCAATCCCGCCCCGGACCCGCAGGCGCGGGCGCTGCCGCTGGCGCATGGGGCTGGCCACGCGCAGCGCAACATCGCCCATCGCCTGGCCTGGCGCTATGGCCCCGGCGCGCGGATGACGGGGGACTGGAACGACGGCTACTATGCCTGTGACATCACAGTGCCCCTGCCGTGAGGAAACCTGCTTGAGAGTGGTGATTGCCGACGATGAGCCGCTGGCGCGCGAGCGGTTGCGCAGCCTGCTGGGTGAACTGCCGGGAGTGGAGGTCGTGGCCGAAGCGGAAAACGGCGAACAGGCCCTGCATGCCTGCGCCGAGCTGCAGCCGGACCTGGTGCTGCTCGATATCGCCATGCCGGGGCTGGACGGGTTGGAGGCCGCGCGCCATCTGGCCACCTTCGATCCGCGCCCGGCGGTGGTGTTCTGCACGGCCTACGATGCACATGCCTTGTCGGCGTTCGAAGCGGCGGCCATCGACTACCTGATGAAGCCGGTGCGTGCCGAACGTCTGGCGGCGGCACTGGAACGCGCGCGCACCTTCCTGGCGGGGCGCAACGGACAGCCGAGCACGCCCAGCCAGCAGGCCCGCACGCTGTTATGCGCGCGCCTGCGCGGCAGCCTGCGGCTGATTCCGGTGGAAGACATCCATTACCTGCAGGCCGAGGAAAAGTACGTGGTGGTGCACCACGCACGCGGCGAAGACCTGATCGAGGAATCGCTGAAGTCGCTGGAAGAAGAGTTCGCCAGCCGCTTCGTGCGTATCCACCGCAACTGCCTGGTGGCCCGGCATGAACTGGTGGAACTGCGCCGCAATGGTGGTGGCCAGGTGCAGGCGGTGCTGCGGCATGGCAAGGCACCGCTGGAGGTCAGCCGGCGCTGCGTGGCCAGCCTGAAGCAGGAACTGAAGCATCTGTGACACCGTGGCCGTTGGTCGCCGCACCGGTTGCGGCGATAATGGCGACATGGACACCCTGCGCATTGCCACCCGAAAGAGCCCGCTTGCCCTGTGGCAGAGCGAACACGTTGCCGAACGGCTGCGCCAGGCGCATCCCGGCCTGAACGTGGTGCTGGTGCCGATGAGCACCCGCGGTGATGAAGTGCTGGACCGCTCGCTGGCCGCCATTGGCGGCAAGGGCCTGTTCCTGAAAGAGCTGGAGCTGGCGATGCTGCGTGGTGAGGCCGACTGCGCGGTGCACTCGCTCAAGGATGTGCCGATGGAGCTGGACGCCCCGTTCGCGCTGCCGGCAATGCTGCTGCGGCACGACCCGGCCGACGGCTTCATCTCCAACCTGTATGCCTCGCTGGACGCGTTGCCGATCGGCGCACGCGTGGGTACCTCGTCGCTGCGCCGCCAGGCCCAGCTGCGCGCGCTGCGCCCGGACCTGCAGCTGCTGGACCTGCGTGGCAACGTCAACACGCGGCTGGCCAAGCTCGACAACGGCGGCTACGACGCCATCGTGCTGGCGGTGGCCGGATTGGAGCGGTTGGGCCTGGGCGAGCGCATCGTGGCCCGGCTGCGCGCTCCCGAATGGCTGCCGGCACCGGCGCAGGGCGCGGTGGCGGTGGAGTGCGACGGCAGCAACACGCAGGTGATGGCGCTGTTTGCCGCGCTGGACCATGCACCGACGCGGACCTGCGTGGAAGCCGAGCGTGCGATGAATCGCGCGTTGCATGGCAGCTGCCATGTGCCGGTGGCCGGGTTCGCGCAGTGGGAGGGGGAGGAGCTGTTCCTGCAGGGCCTGGTGGGCAGCGTGGCCGATGGGCGGCTGGTGCGTGCTGAGGCGCGTGGGCCCGGGAATGAACCGGAAGCCTTGGGGCAGGCGGTGGCGCGGGCGTTGCTGGACGGCGGCGCGGCGGAGATGTTGGCGGTTTGACCCATCGTGCCCACCAACGGTGGGCACCTACCGCATTGATCGTTGTGCCGGTTGGCACCCCCGCGGTGATCGGTGACCCGGTAGGTACCGACCGTTGGTCGGTACC
>JAEXNZ010000123.1 GCA_023439425.1 Pseudomonadota bacterium | reverse complement strand
GTCCAAAACATGGATGTTTTGGACGAGCCCCCATGGATGGGTTCACGGCGTGTCCCGGAAAGGGCCCCCGCCGCTGCCTCTCCACAGTGAACCTCACCGCCGCCGTTCGCGCGAAGTTTCAGCAGGTCAGGCGTCCTTGGCCTCGTGCGGTGCAGCCGCCGCCGAAGCGCCGCCGCCCAGTTCGTATTCCGCGTCGTAGTTCCAGATGTCGCCGTCTGCCGCCGCCGGGCCGCACGAGATCGAGATCGCGCCCTGGTCCGCCGGACCCACCATGCGGCGGTTCAGCGCGAACAGATTGCGGCCCATGTCGTGGCCCGCCGGCGCCGTGTTCGGTGCCAGTTCGCGCGCTGCGAATTCCGCCGCGTCCACCAGTACCTCAAGCGTGCCCGCCTCGCCGTCCAGGCGGATCATGTCGCCTTCGCGCACCCGCGCGATGGCACCGCCACGCGATGCCTCCGGGGTCAGATGGATCGCCGCCGGGAACTTGCCCGACGCGCCCGACAGACGACCGTCCGTCACCAGTGCCACGCGCCGACCCTGGTTCTGCAGCAGCCCCAGCAGCGGGGCCAGCGAATGCAGCTCCGGCATCCCGTTCGCGCGCGGCCCCTGGTAACGCACCACCGCCACGAAATCGTGCGGCAGCACGCCCGCCGCGTGCAGCTTGTTCAACACCTGCGGCGCATCCACCACCACCGCCGGCGCTTCGATCGTGCGGTACTGCGGCTTCACCGCCGACAGCTTGATCAGCGAACGCCCCAGGTTGCCGCGCAGCAGGCGCAGGCCACCCTGGGCCTCGAACGGCTCCGCCACCGGGCGCACCACCTCCAGGTCCGCGCTTTCCGTGATGCCCTCGATCCAGGTCAGTGCACCGTCGCGCAGCGCCGGATCCTGCGTGTACTGGTGCATCCCGGTTTCCGCCACCGTCACCAGGTCCGCATGCATCAGCCCCGCATTGATCAGTTCGCGGAACACGAACGCCGTGCCGCCCGCCGCCGCAAAGCGGTTCACGTCCGCCTCGCCATTCGGGTACACCCGCGCCAGCAGCGGAATCAGCTGTGAAAGCTCGTCCATGTCGTCCCACGTCAGCACGATGCCCGCCGCCCGTGCCACTGCGATCCAGTGGATTGTGTGGTTGGTCGAGCCGCCCGTCGCCATCAGCGTGATCACCGCATTGATGATCGCCTTCTCGTTGATCAGGCGGCCCAGCGGACGGAAATCGTCGCCCAGTGCCGTGATCTCAAGCGCGCGCTGTGCCGCATGGCGGGTCAGCGCATCGCGCAGCGGCGTGCCCGGGTTCACGAACGATGCGCCCGGCAGCTGTACGCCCATCGCTTCCAGCAGCGTCTGGTTCGAGTTCGCCGTGCCGTAGAACGTGCAGGTACCCACCCCGTGGTACGACGCCGCTTCCACTTCCAGCAGCTCTTCGCGCGTGGCTTCACCGGCCGCGTAGCGCTCGCGCACCTCCGCCTTCTGCTTGTTCGGAATACCTGGGGTCATCGGGCCCGCCGGCAGGAAAACCGCCGGCAGATGGCCGAACGCCAGCGCACCGATCAGCAGGCCCGGCACGATCTTGTCGCATACACCCAGATACACCGTGGTGTCGAACATGTCGTGGCTCAGCCCGATCGCCGTCGACTGCGCGATCACGTCGCGCGAGAACAGCGACAGCTCCATGCCGGCCCGGCCCTGGGTCACACCGTCACACATCGCCGGCACGCCACCGGCCACCTGCGCGGTCGCGCCGAGTGAGCGTGCGGTCTCGCGCAGGATCTCCGGGTAATGCTCGAACGGTTGATGCGCCGACAGCATGTCGTTGTAGGCGGTGATGATGCCCAGGTTCGGGGTCACGCCACCGCGCAGGCGCGACTTGTCGGTCGGGCCGCAGGCCGCGAAGCCGTGCGCCAGGTTGCCGCAGCTCAGGCGCGAACGGAACGGGCCGTCGCGCAGCGCGGCATCCACGCCGGCCAGGTAGGCCGCACGCGAGGCGGCGCTGCGCGCGATGATCCGCGCGGTGATGGCTTCAAGTTGGGGATGCAGGCTCATTGGCTACCGGCTATGAGTGGGGAACGCAGTAAAGGAAGGTCGGTCACGGCTCAGTCGCACCAGTGGATGCGTAGCTTCGGGCCGTCCATGTCGATGGCATTGAGGATGGGATAGAGCTGGGCGTTGTTGCTTTCCAGTGCCTGCTTGAGAACTTCCAGCTTCTGCTTGCCGCGCAGCAGCAGCAGGCGCTGGCGGCACTTGCGCAGCCCGTGCGGGGTCAGCGTGATGCGCAGCGGCCACTGATTCGCGCCCGGGCAACCGGTGGCGTCCAGCGCGGCGTAGGGCAGGGTGCTTTCCAGCGCACGACCGAGGTCCTTCGAACCCGGGAACAGTGATGCGGTGTGGCCGTCATTGCCCATGCCCAGCACCGCCAGCGTCGGGGACTGCGAATGCTGCGCCTGCAGATTGGCGGTGTACACACACTCGGCAATTGGCTTGCCAACCCGCACCAGCGGATCGAAGTGAGCGCTCTCGGCGCGCTTGAGGAAGCTCTCGCGCACCAGCCAAGCATTGCTGTCGCGGTCGTTAGGCGACAGCCAGCGCTCGTCGACCAGGCTGACTTCAACCCGGTCCCAGTGCACGTCGAGTTCGGCCAGCGCCTGGTACACCGGTGCCGGCGTGGTGCCGCCGGACAGCAGCAGGCGCGCACGGCCGGTTTCGCGGATGTCCACGATCAGGCTTTCCGCCATCTCGTTGGCAACCGCTTCAATCCAGGCATCGGCTTCGCCGTGACGGATCAGCTCGAAGCGTTCAGAAGTATCGAGTCGGTTCATGCAGTGCCTCCCGGCAGATCGCGTTCGATGTCGGCGGCGTACGCAGCTGCGCCCAGCAGGCCTGCATGGCGGTGCATCACCGCCAGCGACGGCACCCGCGACATGATCGAAGAGAAGCGCCCCTTGTGTTCGAAGCGCTGGCGGAAGCCGGAATGCTGCAGTGAATCGAGCATCTTCGGCACCAGGCCGCCGGTCAGGAACACGCCGTCCCAGGCACCCTGGATCAGCACCAGGTCGCCAGCAATGGCACCGAATACCGCACAGAACACGTCCACGGCGCGCATCGCCTGCGGGTCGCCCTGCAGCGCACGTGCGGTGACGTCGGCCGGCTGCAGCAGGCCCGGATCGAAACCGGCCATCTCGCACACTGCGCGGTGGATGTTGACCAGGCCGGGGCCGCAGATCAGGCGCTCGTTGGAAACCCGGCCGAACTGCTCGGACAGGATTTCCAGAATGCGAATCTCTTCCGGCGTGCCCGGCGGGAAGCTGACGTGGCCGCCTTCGGTTTCCAGCGGATAGCAGCGGCCGTGGCGCAGAATCAGGCCACCCACGCCGAGCCCGGTGCCCGGGCCGATCACCGCGTAGTTGCGCGGCTGCCCCGGCTTGCCTGGCACCCACGCGGCACCGCCCACCTGCACCACGTCGCTGGGTTGCAGCAGGGAGATCGCCATTGCCTGCGCGGCGAAGTCGTTGATCAGGTGCAGCTGGCCGAAGCCGAGCATGTGTGCGGTGCGCGCACGCGAGATCACCCACGGGTGATTGGTGATGCGCGCTTCGTCACCGTCAACGCGGCCGGCCACCGCGAACACGCCACGGTCGGCGTCGGCCCCGATCTGTTCCAGGTAATGCCGTGCGGCGTCACCCAGTGAAGGGAAGTCGGCCACCGCGAATTCGCGCACGGTGTCAGCCAGCAGCGGTGCCGCCTGCTGCGTGTCAGCCAGTGCGAAGCGGGCGTTGGTGCCGCCAATGTCGGCGACCAGCGCCGGAAGGCTGGCGACCGTCATGCCGGATCCTTGCGGCCAGCATCCGCGTCCACGTCAGCCGGCAGGAAGCCGGCCGCTTCGGTCGGACCCCACTGGCCAGCGGGGTACGGCTGCAGCGGCAGCGGCGCGGCCTTCCAGGCTTCGCTCACGCTGTCGATCCACGCCCATGCCGCGCGCACTTCGTCTTCGCGCACGAACAGCGCGTGGTTGCCGTTGAACGCATCGAGGAACAGGCGCTCGTAGGCGATGCGGCGGTGCAGACCGGTCGGCACCGACAGTTCCAGCTCCAGCGGGTGCAGTTCCAGTGCGCCCCATTCCGGGCCAGCCAGGCTGCTCATCAGGCCGAGCTCGATGTTTTCCTGCGGCTGCAGCTGGAAGGTGATGCGGTTGGGCGTGGCGTTGCCGCGATGCGGACGCTCGAACAGCCAGTGGGTAACCGGCTTGAGCGTGACCACCACGCGCGTGGTGCGCTCGGGCAGGCGCTTGCCGGTAACCAGATGGAACGGCACGCCCGACCAGCGCCAGTTGTCGATATGTGCGGTGACGCCTGCGAAGGTTTCCACGTCGCTGCCTTCCGGCGGCTGGTAGGCCTGTGCCGGCTGGCCGTTGATGCTGCCGGCGGTGTAGCGGCCGCGCACGCTGTCGCGCGCCGCGTGCTTGGCATCCAGCGGACGCAGGGCACGCAGCACCTTGACCTTCTCGTCGCGCACGCGGTCGGCTTCCAGCGACGCCGGCGGTTCCATCGCGACCAGGCACAGCAGCTGCAGGATGTGGCTTTGCACCATGTCACGCAGCGCGCCGGAGCGCGCGTAGTACGCGTCGCGACCATCCACGCCTTCGCTTTCGGCGACCAGGATGTGCACCGACTCGATGTAGTTGCGGTTCCACACCGCCTCCAGCAGGGTGTTGCCGAAGCGCAGGGCGATCAGGTTCTGCACCGCAGCCTTGCCCAGATAGTGATCCAGGCGGAACACGCGGTCTTCGTCGATCCACTGGCCGATGGTGGTCAGGATGTGTTCGGCACTGGCGCTGTCGCTGCCGATCGGCTTTTCGAGCATCAGGCGTGCCGGCGCGGCGAGCGCGCCGCCCAGGGCCAGGCCCTCGCAGGTGGAGATGTACAGGCCCGGCGGAATGGCCAGGTAGCTCACGCACTGGCGGTGCACCAGGTCGCGCACCGAATCGGCCACCGACTGCGGGTCGCGCAGGTCGACCGAGCGATAGTCAATGCGCTGCAGCAGCGACTGGATGTCGTCCTGGCTGGCCTGCGGCATCGCCTGTTGCAGGCGCGGGCGCAGGATTTCGCGGAAGGCCTCGGTGTCGTGCGGCGACAACGCCAGTGCGCGGACCTTGAAGTCTTCCGGCAGCAGGCCATCGCCGAGCAGGCGCAGCAACGAAGGGAACAGGTAGCGTTGGGCAAGGTCGCCGGTGGCGCCAAACAGGAAGAGGGTGTCGTGCATCGCTCGAGTTTCAGATCCGGGTGACATCGTTGTCAATCGCTTCTCGTCTATGTTCTCGGGGGTGTTGCTGGTGGCGCTGTCCGATTGCTGCAGGTGCAACATGAACAGGCGCGTACCCGCCCATCATGGGCCAAACACCGCTGCAATCGGGAGACTGTCGTCTCATCCGCGCACACCGGTGAAGACCGAACCAAGGATACTGCCACGTGAAAACGTTTACATGGCAGAATGCGCAGACTGTATTCGATTGCAGTGGTCGCCGTCATGCGGCACCACGCCATCGACCTGCCATCGGGAGGGCCGAAGGCAGTTCCGCAAAACAGCCCGGAGAACGGGCGGACTGGAATGGGTGATATGGCAAAAGTGCAGTTGCAGGGCGTGCGCAAGGTGTACGACAACGGCCAGGTGGCCGTGCAGGGAGCCACCTTTGAAGTGGCCGACGGCGAATTGATGGTGCTGGTCGGGCCGTCCGGCTGTGGCAAGGCGACCCTGCTGCGCATGGTGGCGGGTCTGGAAGAGATCAGCGGTGGCACCCTGACCATTGGCGACCGGGTGGTCAACGACGTGGCCCCCAAGGACCGCGACATCGCTATGGTGTTCCAGAGCTATGCCCTGTACCCGCACATGACCGTGGCCGAGAACCTGGCCTTCGGGCTGAAGCTGCGCGGCCACGACAAGGCGACCATCGCCAAGCGCGTGAACGAGGCGGCACAGACCCTGGGCCTGACCGAGATGCTGGACAAGCTGCCAAAGGCGATGTCCGGCGGCCAGCGCCAGCGCGTGGCGCTGGGGCGCGCACTGGTGCGCGAGCCGGCGGTGTTCCTGCTGGATGAGCCGCTGTCCAACTTGGACGCCAAGCTGCGCCACAGCGTGCGCACCGAAATCGCGCAGCTGCATCGCAAGCTCGGCACCACCATGATCTATGTGACCCACGACCAGGTCGAAGCGATGACCCTGGGCCAACGCATCGTGGTGCTCAAGGACGGCATCATCCAGCAGATCGACACGCCGATGGCGCTGTACGACCGCCCGGCCAATCTGTTCGTGGCCGGCTTCCTCGGCAGCCCGGCGATGAACGTGCTGCGCGGCACGCTGGAGCGTGGCCCGGAGGGGCTGTTGGTCGCGCAAGCGTCGCTGCGTGCGCCGCTGGGCAATGCCACGGTGGATGCGGCGTGGGTCGGCAAGTCGATTGCTGTCGGCGTGCGCCCGGAGCATCTGCAGCCGGCGGTGGTCGGTGATGCACATGGCTTCGATGCCGAGATCGAGGGTATCGAGCCGGTTGGCAACGAGATCTTCGTCAACATGCGCCATGGCGATCAGGCGCTGGTGATGCGCGTGGCACCGCAGGTGCTGCCGGCGGTGGGGGAATCGATCCGGGTGGCGATCCAGCCGCAGGGGCTGCATTTCTTTGATGCGGAAACCGGGGAACGGTTGAATCACGACGCGTGATCAGGGATGGCGCAGCCACGCAGGGCGTGGCTCTACGTACGGTGTGATATCCGTAGAGCCACGCCCTGCGTGGCTGCGCGGTCCATCAGCAAGTCAGCGCGCCAGACCGTCCAACAACGGCACCGGATGCGCTTCAACACCCCCAACGCTCAACGCCCCCTCCGCCAGCTCCAACGGCAACACCGCCAGCACCAGATCACCGGCCACGCTGGCCACGGTGCCAATCGCTGCACCGTTCTGCTCAACCGATGCTCCACTGGCCACGCCGTCGCCCACGCGCAGCAACTGCAGCGCCCGCTTGGCTTTGCCCAGGAAGTGCGTGCGCGCCACGATTTCCTGGCCCGGGTAGCAACCCTTCTTCACGCTGTAGCCGTTCAACCGGTCCAAACCTAGCTGCTGCGGCGTCCAGGCTTCCAGCTGGTCCGCCTCCAACCGGGGCAGCCCGTAGCGCAGGTCGGACTGACGCCAGGCCAGTGCAAAGCCTGGGTCCTCGGCCAGCGCTGCCTCCGCGGGACCGATCCACAGCGAGCGCGGCAGCGCGTCGCTGCCGACATCCAGTTCCAGGATCTGATCATTCTGCGCAAATGCGGCCCCGCTGGCCGCCTCCGGCGCAGTGAAGCTGCCGGCAACGTTCAGGTTATTACGCAGTTCCACTTTCAACTTGCGGCGGAACACGAACCGCTGCAACTGCGACGCAATCGCATCCACATCGCCATCCGCCAGCACCAGCATCACGTGATCGTCCTCGACCCGCAGCAGCTGGAACACCGCCAGCGTGCGGCCTTTCGGGCTCAACCAGGCGCTCCACTGCCAGTGCCGCAGGGGCAGGGCGGTGACGTCGTTGGCGAACTGGGCCTGGGCAAACACCGCTGCATCGGGCCCGCGCAGGCTGAGCAGACGGTGACCGGAAAGACGCGTAAACGCGCCGGTAAGACCATTGGATGGCAGGGGCAGGTTGTCAGGCACGTGAACGGGGTCTAAAATTTGTGCGTTGCGAGACCACCCATGATAGGCCAAACAACCCCCACTCCCGACGTCGAACCTGAAGCCCCGCTGGTACCGGAGGAGCATGCGCTCGTCCCGACCCCGGCACCGGCTCCGGAATTTGGCGGCCGCGGCGGACTCGATCCGGTGCGGTATGGCGATTGGGAGAAAAACGGACGCTGCATCGATTTCTGATCAGCATTGAGCCAACGCGGCATTGCGCCGCCCAGCCGAGACAACGAGCCCAGCGAATGGCCGCCAGAGAACGTCCCCTTTCCCCGCACCTTCAGGTGTATCGCTGGCAGATCCAGATGGCCACCTCGATTCTTCATCGAGCGACCGGCATCTTTCTGTCTGTTGGAGCCCTGATCATCGCCGGCGGCCTGCTCGCCCTGATGATGGGTCCTGAATCCTGGAACTGCTTCACCGGTCACGCCGGTGCATGGTATGGAAAGCTGTTCCTGTTCGCATGGACGTGGTCGTTTGCCTATCACTTCTGCAATGGCATCCGCCATATCGTGCAGGACTTCGCGATCGGCTACAGCATCCCCGCCTTCGTGCGCAGCAGCTGGCTGTCGGTTGTCGGTTCGATGGTGATCACCGCGCTGGTCTGGGCCTATGTGTTCGTCGGAGGTGCCGCATGAGCAAGTTCCGTACTCCGCTGAAGAACGTGCGTGGCCTGGGTGCCGCCAAGACCGGCACCGAGCACTTCGTGCACCAGCGCCTGACTGCCACCGCGCTGATTCCGCTGACCCTGTGGTTCCTGGTGTTCGTGCTGAGCCTGATGGGTTCGGACTACGCGGCCGCCACCGAAGCGGTGTCCAAGCCGTGGAATGCGGTGCTGCTGGTCGGCTTCCTGATCGCCATGTTCTGGCATGCGCAGCTCGGCCTGCAGGTCGTGCTGGAAGACTACATCCATAACTCGCTGCTGGCCCTGGCGCTGCAGACTACGGTGAAGTTCATCGCCGTGCTCGGCGCGATCGTCAGTGTTTTTGCGGTCGCCCGCATTGCGCTCGGCGTTGCCTGAGTCCAGGCACCAAGACAGGAATCCAGATTAGATGTCCGCTTACAAGATCACCGAACACAAG
>JAEXNZ010000097.1 GCA_023439425.1 Pseudomonadota bacterium | reverse complement strand
CGTTGGTCCGCACCCCGGCCAACGCCAACCTGCCTGCCGGTGTGGAACTGCACCAGGGCGATCAGCTGGACGTCGACGCGTTGCGCGCCGCCTTCAAGGGCGTGTCCACCCTGTTCCTGCTCAATGCCGTCGTGGCCGACGAGTTCACCCAGGCCCTGATCACCCTCAATGTGGCCCGCGAGGCGGGGGTGAAGCGGGTGGTGTACCTGTCGGTGATCCATAGCGACCGCTACGTCAACGTCCCGCACTTTGCGGGCAAGTACGGGGTGGAGCGCATGATCGAGCAGATGGGCTTCAGCGCCACGATCCTGCGCCCGGCCTACTTCATGGACAACGACCTGACGGTCAAGGACGTTGTGCAGGGCTATGGCGTGTACCCGATGCCGATCGGCAGCAAGGGCCTGGCAATGATCGATACCCGCGACATCGCCGAGATCGCCGCGCTGGAGCTGATCGCCCGCGATCAGGCGGCAGAGGACAGCGCCGTGACCCGCTTGAACCTGGTCGGGCCGGAGGCGCTTACCGGTACGGACGTGGCCGGCATCTGGAGCGAGGTGCTCGGCCGCCCCATCGCCTACGGCGGCGACGATACTGCTGGCTTCGAACAGAACCTGCGCCAGTTCATGCCGCCGTGGATGGCCTATGACATGCAGCAGATGGCGGAGCGCTTCATCAGCGACGGCATGCTGCCGGCCGCAGGCGATGTGGAGCGATTGATGCAGCTGCTGGGGCGGCCGCTGCGGTCGTATCGGGGATTTGCGGCAGAGATCGCCGTAGCCGGCTGAGTCAGCCCGCTCAGCAGCGTCAGCCCATTCGAATGCCGGATGGGCTCTGCGCCTGGTGTGGGTCACTCATGGCGAGGGTTTCGCGTTGCTGATGCGCCTGTTCCGCTGCCTGCAGGCGCTCGAAGGAGCGTTCAACAGGTGTCTGCACCGCTTCATTGATCGAAACCGAGGCGCGGCAATGCGACGGATCGTTCAAGGCCCCCTGGACGGCAAACATGCGTTGACTTGACCCATCGGTTGGCGCATTGCCAAGAACGACATGATCGACACGTTCCATGCCGCGCTCCCTGGCAGATGCCAGCAGGCCGACGGAAATCCGCTCGCTGGCCGGGTCGTAGACCCGGCCATGCTTCTGGTCGATGTCCGCGACCTGGTCGCGGATCGCGTTCAGCATGTCCCGATGGCCTTCGGGCAGGGTCTCCTCGCTGATGAAACGCTGCAAAAACGTACGCTGCGGCATCAGGTTGGTGTCCTCAGTGTTCAGCGGACTCCCAGGCACCGGAGGTCGGATGCTTTTGATGTGCTCGATGTTGCTGAGCGGTTTCAGCGCACCATCGAAGTCCTTATCCGGCATAAGCAGAAGATTCCTTCGATGAATGCCTGCATGGTTCAGCCCACTCCACATGAAGTCGATGCAGCTGTTGGTGGCTCCGTGGTATTGCATGCTGAAGCCATGCTGCTGTGGATTTCCGCCGAACTCTTTGAGTCTTTCGTACTGGGACTCGGTGATTTACAGCTTTCTCTGATAGAGAGGGCTTAGATAATTATCAAAGTCTTCCCGGTACACTTTCCCCGGGCCGGAAGATGCACCATGCTCTGACGGAGCAAAGCCGTAGCTGGCCTTTTTCTCTCCATCTGAAATTACGTAGTAAACATGTCCTGCTGCGCTGGTGCCGCCTGACTTGAGCGGCGTGCCCGGTGCGGCAACAAACATGGTCAGAGTGTATCGCTTGGTCATGGCTTCATCTCATTTCGGTTTGTGGGAATACGCTACGACCAGCTCTGAGGCGACGTGGGAAACGTCAGTATCAGTGTGCGTCAGCAAGATGGTCAGGCGGTACCGTCCGGTAGGGATGCCGCGAGCAGATGCAAACGCGAGGTAGCGATAATCGCCTCCAGGTTGCGTCAAGGCCGCCTCGACTAGCGACGTATCATCCACATCGGTGGGCCATGTTCCCTCTGTCTTGCCATCAGCGCCGATTGGCACGTCAATATTTGGAACATCAGTAGTTGCACTTTGCACGGTGCGCATCAATGGCAACTGATTTCCGGATGCGATTCCTGAGCCTTCCAGTATCACGGTCGCCTTGATTTCGGAAGAGATCACATCTTCCTGGGCCTTGGCAGAGGCGTTGGCATCTTTTCCGGTGACGCGGAGTCCAAGAACCAGCACAGGTGAAGAATTCCTCCCGGGAGTTGGAACATCGAACTCGATCACCAACGGCTCTTTCATTGGAACCAGCGGAAGGTCGCGGACGATCGGAACCAGATCGCTGCGGATCTGACGACTCTGGTCGGGCGCAGCCGACTCATCCCGGGATTCGCAGCCCGATAGCGCGACGGCTAGGCCGATGCCGAGCAGGAAAAACATCGGTGAACGGAGGGTTGGGCGCATCTGGCACATGGCGCGTTCGTGGAAGAAGTCCCTGTATGCCGTAGATCGGCACAGAAGTGAATAGGGATCTTCTGATTTCACCACCGTACTATTGATCCACTCACTACCTCACGCGCACGTGGATGCCCATGACCCGCCTTACCGCCGCCACCCTGACCCTCCACGAGTTCAGTGATGAACTGGCGCACCACTTCCATGACATCAATGCGGAGTGGATCAACGCCATGTTCCGGTTGGAAGACACAGATCGCGAAGTGCTCCAGCATCCCCGCCGCAGCATCATCGACAAGGGCGGGGTGATTCTGTTCGTTGAGGCGGAAGGGCTGGGCATCGTCGGCACGTGCGCACTGCAGAAGTCGAACGGCAACGGCTACGAGCTGACCAAGATGGGCGTCCTCGAGCGCGCACGTGGTCTGAAGGTGGGCGAGTTTCTGCTGGCGGCGATGATCGATCGTGCAGCAGAACTGCAGGCCTCACCGCTGTACCTGCTCAGCAATGCCAAGTGCGCGGCTGCCATCCACTTGTATGAGAAGGCCGGTTTCCGACACGACGCGGAGATCATGGCGACCTATGGCGCACGCTACCAGCGCTGCGATGTGGCAATGCGTTATCGCTCGTAGCCGACGCTGTGTACGCCAGCCGACTCCATTTCCCGGACCAGCCGCAGCGCGAGATCGGGGTCGGATGGAAGCTGATCGGCCGTGATGTCGTAGCTGGGCTTCGGCAACAATCGAAGGTCTTTTACATAGCCTTGGCGCACCACATGCGCGATCCTGCCATCGCCGACGGAGGTGCGGCCGAGCAAAGACACCGCCTGCAGGCTGGGAGTAACGTTCAGAAGATCGAGTGAGCCGATCTCGCTGCAATCGTTCAAGGCAAAGTATTTCAGTGTGCGGCTGGCCACAGGGCGGGTGATGCTCAGCTCGCGGCACCCGTTTACACGCACGTACTGAAGACACCCTGATTGCAGTGCGGGATCAATACTCGCCAATCGGGAGACCGTGAACAGCTGCAGTTGCTCCAGCTGCGAAAGCAGGGATGCATCTGGTAATTGATCCAGCCTCGATTTCACCAGAATGAGTGTCTGCAATAATCCACCGGTGGCACAGGCTTCCAATGTGGAGCTGTCGAGCGCCCCAGCCAATCGCCCGAGCCGGTGGGGCTGGCCACTGAACCGGATGCGCCCCGCCTTCGTATACAGTCCCAGCCCCTCCAGCGACGTCAGCGCCACGGTGCCTTTCACGGCGCCGTGCAGCGCCAACGACCGCAGCCGGGGCAGGGTGTTCACCATTGAGACATCGAGCGCGAGCGCATGGTCAATGTCCAGGTGTTCAACAGCATCGGACAGCGCGGGAAGCAGATCCAGCCCTTCACCGTTCCATCCGGAGGCCTGGCTCAGTTCCAGGTGCAGTCCACGCTCGTCCGCCAACGCTTGGACCGTGTCGCGGGTCAGTGCTCCGGTGATGACAACTTTGCGTGGCGGGTTGGACATGGGGCGGATCCAGGCGGGACGATCCTTCCATCATGCCTCACCAGCGGCCTGCTACAGTCGAATGCATGTCCACGTTCAGTCCCGCCATCCTTGCCTGGTTCCATGCCACGTTCCCGTCGGCCACCCCGGTGCAGGAGGCGGCATGGGCCGCCATCGGACAACGGCAGCACACGCTGGTGATCGCGCCGACGGGGTCGGGCAAAACCCTGGCCGCATTTCTGCATGCCATCGACCGCCTGTTTGCGGAAAAGGATGCAGCACGGCTAGAGCCGCGAGGTGCCGCGGGGAGCAATGCGACTGCCACACGCGTGCTCTACATCTCGCCGATCAAGGCATTGGCAGCGGACGTGCAGCGCAATCTGCAGCGCCCATTGCAGGGCGTGCGCGCACAGCGGCAAAGCAGCCAGCAGCCGGATGCGGACATCCGCGTCGCCATCCGCAGTGGTGACACCACGCCGGCCGAACGTGCCCGGCTGGTGCGAAAGCCACCGGACATCCTGATCACCACGCCCGAGTCGCTGTTCCTGATGCTCACCTCCAACGCGCGCGAGACGCTGCGCGGGGTGGATACGATCATCATCGATGAGATCCACGCGGTGGCGGGGACCAAGCGCGGCACGCATCTGGCGCTCAGTCTGGAGCGGTTGGACGCGTTACTGGAGCGGCCGGCGCAGCGCATCGGGCTGTCGGCCACGGTGCGCCCGGAGCAGGTGGTGGCTGGCTTCCTGGGGGGTGATCGCCCGGTGACTGTGGTCAATCCGCCGTCGCCGCGTCATCTGGACATGAAGATCGTGGTGCCGGTTGAGGACATGGCCGATATTCCCACGCATGCGGGCGACGCAACCGGCGCGCGTGCCGGGTCGATCTGGCCGCATGTGGAGGCCAGCATTCTGGATGAGGTGCTGCAGCGGCGTTCCACGATTGTGTTCGCGAACTCGCGTGGGGTGGCGGAGCGGCTTACCGCGCGCTTGAATGCGTTGTATGCGGAGCGGGTCGGGGGGCTCGCAGCCGGGCAAGACCCGGCTCTACGTCCGGAAGTGCTTGGGTCGTTTACGGGTAGTACCTCCGGGCGCGTTGAGAACGCGGGTGAGCTGATCGCGCGGTCGCACCACGGTTCGGTATCGAAGGAGCAGCGGGCGCAGATCGAGCAGGCGCTGAAGGACGGTGCGCTGCGGTGCGTGGTGGCCACGTCCAGCCTGGAGCTGGGCATCGACATGGGCGAGGTTGACCTGGTGATCCAGGTGGCGGCTCCGTTGTCGGTGGCCAGCGCGCTGCAGCGCGTGGGTCGCGCCGGGCATCAGGTGGGCGGGCTGTCGAGCGGGCGGGTGTATCCGCGTACGCGCCGTGATCTGGTCGATGCCGCCGTGGTGGTGGACAGCATGCTGGCGGGGCGCATCGAGGCGCTGGAGCCACCCCTGAACCCGCTGGACGTGCTGGCGCAGCAGACCGTTGCCGCGGTGGCGATGGAGCCACTGCACGTGGATGACTGGTATGCGCGGGCGCGTCGTGCGGCCCCCTACCGCACGCTGCCACGCAGCGCCTTTGATTCGACCCTGGACATGCTGGCCGGGCGCTACTCCTCGGATGACTTCGCCAGTTTCCGGCCGCGCCTGGTCTGGAACCGCGAGACCGGCCTGCTGACCGCACGACCGGGCGCGCGGCAGCTGGCGTTGACCAGCGGCGGCACCATTCCGGACCGGGGCCTGTATAGCGTACTGCTGCCCGAGGGCATGGAACGCGCAGGCTCGCGACGGGTGGGCGAGCTGGACGAGGAGATGGTCCACGAATCACGGGTCAATGATGTAATCACGCTGGGCGCGACCTCGTGGCGCATTGACCAGATTACCCACGACCAGGTCATCGTCAGTCCCGCACCGGGGCGCTCGGCGCGCCTGCCGTTCTGGCGCGGTGAAGGTGTAGGGCGACCGGCGGAGCTGGGGCGGGCGCTGGGAGAACTGCTCGCTGCGCTGGATGGGGTGGCCGAGGCGGCGAGCGTGGATGGGCTGCCGGCAGCACTGCGCGAGCGCCTGCGGCACTGCGGCCTGGAAGACAATGCCATCGCCAATCTGCTGGCACTCGTGCAGGAACAACACGCCGCCACAGGTGTCCTGCCCACTGACCGGCAACTGGTGGTCGAGCGCTGCCGCGACGAAAACGGCGACTGGCGGCTGATGCTGCATTCGCCCTACGGACGCCGCGTCCACGATCCCTGGGCGCTGGCCCTGGCCGAGCGCCTGCGCGCGCAGTGGCAGGTGGACCCGAACGTGGTCTCCAGCGATGACGGCATCGTCGCGCGCATTCCCGACACCACGGGCCGCGTGCCCGGTGCTGAGCTGTTCGTGTTCGAACCGGAACGGCTGCGCCGGGCAGTGATCCAGGCCGTGGACAGTTCGGCCCTGTTCGCCGCGCGGTTCCGCGAATGCGCGTCGCGCGCGCTGCTGCTGCCGCGCCGCCAGCCGGGCAAGCGCTCGCCGCTGTGGCAGCAGCGATTGCGTGCCGGCCAGCTGCTGGCCGTGGCGCAGCAGCACCCGGACTTTCCGATCGTGGTCGAGGCGGCCCGTGAATGCCTGCAGGACGTGTACGACCTGGATTCACTGGATCAGCTGATGCAGCGCATCGGAAGTGGCGCGGTGCAGCTGGTGGACGTGCAGACCGAGGTGCCGTCGCCCTTCGCGGCCGACCTGCTGTTCGGCTACGTGGCCGAGTTCCTTTATGCCAGCGACGTACCGCAGGCCGAGCGCCGTGCATCCATCCTGTCGCTCGACAGTGGCCTGCTGGGCGATCTGCTGGGTGAGGTGGCACTGGGTGAGCTGCTCGACCCGCAGGTGGTGGCGGAGGTGGCCGCGTCGCTGCAGCGGCTCGCTCCCGCGCGCAAGGTGAGGCAGGTGGAGGGCGTGGCCGACCTGCTGCGCGAGCTGGGTCCGATGACCCTGGATGCGGTGGCGGCGCGCATAGGCGAGGGCGATGCGGCCGCAGCGCTGACAGAACTCAAACGGCAGCAGCGCGTGATCCGCGTATCGCTGGCCGGCGAAACACAGTGGGCGGCGATCGAAGACGCTGCGCGGCTGCGCGACGCGCTGGGTATGCCGCTGCCCGCGCGGATTCCGGCGGCGTTTCTGAAGCGAACGGCGGAACCCTTGGGCGAGCTGTTGATGCGCTTCGCCCGTACCCATCCACCGTTCACCACACAGGAAGCAGCTACGCCATTCGGCCTCGGGGTGGCCGTGGTCGAGGCAGCGTTGGAGCAGATGGCCGGTCAGGGCAGGGTGCTCAAGGTGGCCGAACATACCTGGGTAGCCGATGACGTGTTCAGGCGGTTGCGCCTGCGCTCGCTGCAGGCGGCGCGCGATGCAACCCGCCCGGTGCCCGCTGATGCCTACGTGCGGCTGCTGCTTGAGCGTCACGGAGTGACGGGTGCCGCTGCCGGAGGGTTGGAGGGTCTTGAGGGCGTGGCGCGGGTGATTGAGCAACTGGCGGGCGTGCCGTTACCGGTGTCGGCCTGGGAGCAGCAGGTGCTGCCGGCGCGCGTACGCGACTACGTGCCGGCGCTGCTGGACGAACTGCTTGCCACCGGCACGGTGGTGTGGGCCGGCCACGGAAGGCTGGGCGAGGATGACGGCCTGGTGTCGCTGCATCTGCAGGAGATCGCGGCCGAAACGCTGCCGCCCCTTTCGACAGAACCGCTGTCATCGCTGCAGTCGGTACTGCTGGAGGTGTTGGCCGAGGGCGGCGCGTGGTTTGTGCGCCAGCTCGCGCAGCAGGTGCAGGCACGCTGGATCGATGGACCCATGCCGCCGGTGGAAGATCTGCACGCGGCCCTGTGGGCGCTGGTCTGGAACGGCAGGGTGACCTGCGACCTGTGGTCACCGCTGCGCGCGCTCACGGGCGTGCGCGTGCCACGTGCGAGGGTGCTGGCTGCCGCGCGTCGCCGCCGTGGCTTGGTTGGCGTGCCGGTGCCGGATGCGAGCAGCACTGCCACTCGCCCCGCGTTGGGCGTTGCCCATCTGGACGCACCCAGTCTTGCAGGGCGATGGTCGCTGTTGCAGCGTGAGGCCACGCCCGACACCGTACGCGCCCTGGCGCTGGCCGAAGGTCTGCTGGATCGACAAGGTGTGGTTACCCGCGGTGCGGCGATGGCCGAAGGTGTGGCCGGTGGCTTTGCGGCGATCCAGCAGGTCTACCGGCGCATGGAAGATGCCGGGCGCGTGCTGCGCGGGCGGTTCGTGGAAGGACTGGGCGGCGCGCAGTTCGCGGACCGGGCCGACGTGGATCGGCTGCGTGAGCTGGCCGAGGCGGCAGACATGGGAGGCACCGCCCCCGTGGCGCTGTCTGCAGTGGATCCTGCCAATCCATTCGGCACCACGCTGCCTTGGCCCGCACATGTGTCCGGCGTGCGCCCGCTGCGTCGCTCCGGCGGGATCGTGGTGATCGGGAACGGAAGGCTGTTGCTCTATCTGACCCAGGGCGGGCGCTCGCTGCTCAACTACGTGTCGGCCGATGCGCCGGATGTGGCTGATGTGCTGGCGTCGGCGGCGACCGCGTTGGTGACTGGCCTGCGCCGCACGCCCCGCCTGCGCTTCACCCTCGCGTTGATTGATGATGCGCCGCCGGGGAAAGGGCCTGTCACCGATGCGCTGCGCAAGGCAGGATTCCGCAATGCGCCGCGTGGGTTGAACTGGGAGGGGTGACGCCGAGCACACAGGATTGAACACTGCGTTTACCTTCGCATCTGCATGCTGATGCTCCCCTACAGACGGAGCCCGCCATGAAAGTCCTGATGGTGCTCACCTCGCACGACCAGCTCGGCAGCACTGGAAAGAAGACCGGCTTCTGGCTGGAAGAGTTTGCCGCCCCCTACTACGTATTCACAGACGCCGGCGTGCAGGTGACGCTGGCGTCGCCGGCTGGAGGGCAGCCGCCGCTGGACCCGAAGAGCGACGAGCCCGATTCGCAGACGGCATTGACGGGGCGTTTCAAGCAGGACCCCGCCGCGCAGAAGGCGTTGGCGACCACGGTGCAGCTGTCGCATATCGACCCGGCTGACTTCGATGCGGTGTTCTACCCCGGGGGCCATGGTCCACTGTGGGACCTGGCGGAGTCGAAGGATTCGATTGAACTGATCCAGGCATTTTCTCGCGCGCACAAGCCGATGGGCTTCGTCTGCCACGCTCCCGCCGTGCTACGCCACGTGAAGGGTGCACATGGCGCACCCTTGGTGAAGGATCTTCACGTTACCGGCTTCAGCAACAGCGAGGAGGCCGCCGTCGGCCTGACCGACATCGTGCCGTTCCTGCTGGAGGACGAACTGGCCGCGCTGGGCGGCCGTTACGAGAAGGGCGCGGACTGGGCCCAATACGTGGTCACCGACGGCAAGCTGGTCACCGGACAGAACCCGGCCAGCTCCGAGGAGGCGGCCCGGGAACTGCTGCGGGTGGCGGCGCGCTGACTCAGACCGGCACCTTTCGATGTCACTCGGCCGCGGGTGCAGTCGCTGCCGCAGCAGCGGCTGCGGCGGCAGCACCCGCAGCCTCCGCTTCTTCCGCAGACGGCTGGCGTGCGAACGCCACCATGCCGGCCAGCTGACAGTACTCGGCAGCGGCGAGGAAGGTGGTGGGCACATGTTCGTCCAGCTGCAGCACGCCACGCAGGCCGTCAATGCGTTCGTAGATGGCCGGGAACGCGTCACCCTGCGCTTTCAGAACGCGGCTGAGGCGCTCCATCAGCGGGCTTTCGTAGCTGTAATCCGGCACTGCGATGCACATCTGCGTGCCGGGCTTTGCCGCGATCTCGCGCATTGCGGCTTCGAATGCATCGGCCTGCTCCGGGGCGTCCGACAGCAGGGTCAGATTGTCGTCCTCGCCCACCACGCGGTAATAGACGCTGCCAGGACGGAACAGGAACGTGTACAGGTGATGACCCTCGATCTTGTGGGTCTGCGGGGAACGCTGGCGCATCCTCTCGTTGCGCAACGGCACGGTGGTGCCATTGGGCAGCAGCTGGCGCGCGGAAATGCCACAGCCCTGGCCATCGGTGCCGAATGACACCTCGTAATCGAGCCCGGGTTCCGGGGTCAGCATGAGCGAAGGCCCGGGGGCATAGAGCGCGTTGCGGGACGCGCCTGCTTCCGAGCGCAACACGCAGCGCCGGCCGCCTTCAAAGTTGGCGTACACGAGGACCCGCTGGCCAGGTACCAGTTCGACCTCATGGAAGAAGGGCTTGGCACCAAAACGGGTGTTCTCGTTCAGCGTGCGCGTGTTGAACGAAGCCGGCATGCCGATGGAGATGCTTTCATTCTTGCTCCCCATGGAGAACAACCCGCCGATCGCGTTTCCGCTGTTGGGGCCGCTGCCCTTCACGTCCACTTTCTGGGATGCCTGCCCCTCCGTGGCTCGGGAATAGAGCGACAGCTTGTGGTGATTGCTGCCAAACAGGCGGATGCGGGCGGGCGTGTCGAGCGTCACCTCATTGGCTGCGTCGTCGGCATGGGCCGGAAGTGCCAGGGCCAGGGCAAGGCCCAACAGGGCAAGGGGGCGTTTCATCGGCGGATCTCCGTGTCTTTACAGGTGCCTCATGCACCATCAGGCAGGGAGTAGCGGCCGCGTCTTGGCAATCTTGAGTGGCGGAAGTGGTAAGTGACGCGATGAGCGCGTTTAATCGGCTCACCCAGTGAGCCGAATAGCGCTTCTAATCGGCTCATTTACCTGAATAGGGCATCCGCGTTTGGTCCACTTGGAATTCGGAAGCGCCCGACTGGGCTGCTTTTGCTTCCTTTCGCGTGGTGTCAGTGGTGCATCCAATGCGCGCCTCTTTGTTGGTCCGGCTGGCAACCGAGCAGCTCTCAACAGAATAGGATCCTTCCGCGCGACGTATCGTCACCCGAGTGATGTAGTCGTTGAAGAAACATTCTTTGTTGAACTCGATGAGGCGGCCATAAGGCGGCCAATCTGCAACAGAAATGTCGGTAATGATTACGCGTCCTTCACCAGCACACATTCCTTTTTCCTGGGGCGGGACTACGTTTAGCGTTGCGCCCACGTGCTTGCCGCAGCGAAGAGTCTGAGGACCAGTGCGTGCCGCTCGATAACCGGCAGGCGGGGTTGCACCAGCGTCAGCCGCGATGATGATCAGGCTGGAATCGTCTCCGCACGCGTATGCAGCGCTGCGAGCGGGTGGCTCGTCAGCATACGCAGGGTGCGCAATGAGACAAGCCAGGGCTATAGCGATACCGGCGGAGCGAAGACGTGCAACCATAAGCATCTACATGACATCCTTGAAATGCTGGACGGAGAAGGTGGGCCGTCCCTGGCCCCACCATCCTGCGCGCCTGGGCCTAGAACTTCCAGCCCACCCGCGCGTAGTAGAACCCGCCGTTGAATCCGTACGGCGAATGCACCGGATACTCCGCACCCGCCACGCCGCTCCACGGGTTCTTGGCCGGGGTGCGGTCGAACAGGTTCTGCGCGCCCAGGCTGAAGTACAGGCCAGAGTCGAACTTCCAGCCCACCTCGGCGTCCACGATCACCGCGCTGCCGCCGTAGATCGGCAGGCCGCCGTCTGCGGCCGAGATCACGCCGCTGTCCAAGTGATCTTCATACCACGAGCTGTAGTAGTTGAAGCGCAGGTTGGCATGGAAGATCTGGCGCTGGTGGTGGATGCTGAAGTAGCCCTTGGTCTTGGGCAGCGACTTCTCCAGCTTGTACACACGCGCTTCGTCGATGAAGTCGGTGTCGAAGCGGTCTACCTTGGTCTTGTTCCAGTTCGCCGCCAGCGAATAGGTGGTGTCGCCGCCAAAGTGGTCACTCTTGTAGCTGGTGACCAGGTCCACACCGGTGGTGGTGGTGTCGAAGGCGTTGCCGAAGTAGGTCACCTGGGAAATCGAGGCGGCTTCGGCGTTGCCGCCGGCCACCAGCGCGGCGCGCTCGGCGTCGGTGATGGTGAAGCTGGTGCTGAGCGCGATGCGGTCTTCCACTTCAATGCGGTACCCATCCAGGGTGAGCAGCCAGTCGCCCTCGGTCCATACCGCGCCGAGCGAGAAGTTCTTCGACTCTTCCGGGGTCAGCGGACGCGCGCCCTTGATCTGCGCGATCGGGTTGGTGGGCGGCAGGGTGGCGATGTCCTCCAGTGCGGTACCGCCGAACACCGTGCTGATCTGGCTGATGTTGGCCTGGCCCGGGGTCGGTGCACGGAAGCCGGTGTTGTAGGCACCGCGGATGGCGAAGGTCGGGGTGAAGTCAAAACGCCCGGTCAGCTTGCCGGTGGTGGTGCTGCCGAACGAGTCGTAATCCTCAAAGCGCAGCGCACCAGCCAGCAGGAACTTCTCGGTGAGCTGGGCTTCCAGGTCGGCATACGCGGCCCAGTTGCGGCGGTCAAAGGTACCGGCGGTGCGCGGGCTGAAGCCGTTGAAGCCGTTCGAACCCAGTGCGAAGCCCTGCTCGGTGAGCGGACCGATCGCGGTGGACGGGCCATCACCCTGGCTGATCTTGAAGCTCTCTTCGCGCCATTCCGCACCCAGGGCCAGGCGCAGCGGCTGGCTGCTGAAGGTCACCGGGATGTCGCGGCTGACATCAACGTTGAAGTTCTTCTCGGTCTGGGTGTTGCCGCCCGGCCGGAAGTACAGGTTGGCCGGTTGATCAGGGCCCAGCGACGCATTGACCGTGTTGTAGATGGTGAACTCGATGTCGTTGCGTCCGTAGGAGCCGCTGACATCCCAGTACCACTCACCCAGCGTGCCCTTCGCCCCGGCGAACACCGAAGAATCCTCCAGTTCGCCACCGAAGCGTGGGGTAAAGCCTCCCGGCAGGCTGGAAAGGAACGTGAAGCAGTTGGCCGGCAATGCGCCCACGGCGGCCGCCACGCCCGCATAAGGCAGCAGGTTGCCGGACGGATCGCGCAGGGCGATGCTGGGGCAGGTGCCGATGCCGGTGAGATTGCCGACCAGCAGGGTCTCGCCGCCGTCGTTGGAGTACACGCCGGAGCGCGCGGTCGGGTCGCGGTAGTAGAAACCGCCATCGACTTTGCGTTTGGCGTAGTTGCCGAACAGATAGAAGTCCACGTTCTCGGTGGTCAGGCCCAGGTTGGCCACGAACTTGAGGTCATCGTCGACCTTGGGCGAGCCCCAGATCTGCGCTGGGTCTTTCACGTCGGGGTAACCCGCGGCGGCCGCAGCGGCGGCATCGTCGCGCTGCACGCTGCGCGAGGTGTCGTCGGCCTTACGCCATTCGGCAGTAAAGGTGGCAAAGCCGTGTTCTGTCAGCGGCAGGCCAATCTGCGCCGAGTACTGGGTGGTGAGGCCGTCACCCTCGTAGTACTTGCCGGTGAAGACTTCGGCAGTGCCACCTTCGCGCAGCTTCTTGAGGCCGAAGTTGAGCACGCCGGCGATGGCGTCGGAACCGTACTGCGCCGCCGCGCCGTCTCGCAGCACATCCACCTGCTCCAGTGCCAGTGACGGGAACACCGACAGGTCCGGCCCCTGCGCACCGTCGGACAGGCCATGTCCGAGGAAGGTGATCACCGCGGACCGATGGAAGCGCTTGCCGTTGACCAGCAGCAGGGTGTTGTCCGGCGGCAGGCCACGCAGATTGGCCGGGCGCACCAGGCTGGCGGCGTCATCGATGGGAATGGTGCTGACGTTGAACGAGGGCACCAGCACTTTCAGCTGGTCGAGCGCATCGGTGGCGCCCTGATTGCGGAATTCCTCTCCGCTGATGATGTCGATCGGCACGGCCGACGACGAGACGGTACGGGGTTTGGTACGGCTGCCAAGTACTGAGACGGTGTCCAGCGTGGTGGCCGAGCTTCCCTGTGTGCTGCTGTCCTGTGCCGCCGCGCCGGGGCTGGCGGCCAGCAGCGCGGTGGCCAGGGCCACCATCACTGCAGATGCCAATGGCGTTATCGCTTTTGGGGCCTGAACACTACTGCCAATACGGTAGTTCATGCATGCACCTTGCAGTCAGTTTTTTGGGTGGTCGTTCTGTCAGTGCTTCATCCAGTTGGTTCTCCCTGCGGCCAGGGCGCTGGTCGCTACACGCAGAATTAACAGAACGTAAACCGTACTGCAACGAATCTTTCGTTTAGGGCATATAACCCGCGAAATTGATCACATAACCGCGCAATATGCGCGCCAAAAGCATGCAATACTTGCTCAAGGCAAGTTATGGGTGGTGTCATGTCTGATCAGAACTTCGCAGCAGTGGCACAGGTGCGTGCCTTCAATCGGTTCTATACCCGGCAGATCGGCGTGCTCGAGGAGCACCTGCTGCACAGCGACCTCGCCCTGACGGAAGTGCGCGTGCTGTTCGAGCTTGCCGAAGGGCAGGGCATCAGCGCCGCGCAGCTGGGCCAGCGCCTGGGCCTCAATGCCGGGTATCTCAGCCGGTTGCTCAGCGGGCTGCAGACGCGCGGTCTGCTGCGCCGCGAGCCCTCGGCCATGGATGGGCGCGCGAACCGGTTGGTGCTGACCGACGCAGGGCGGGCGGTCTTCGCCCAGCTCGACGCCGCGTCCAACGACAGCATCGGGGCCATGCTGCAGGCCGTGAGCGAGCCGGGCCAACAGCGGCTGATCGAGGCCATGGCACAGATCCAGACTCTGCTGGGGGGCGCTGCGACCCAGTACGTGCTGCGCGATCCCCGCCCGGGCGACATGGGCTGGGTGATCCACAAACATGGCACGCTGTATGCGCGCGAGTTCGGCTGGAATGCGGAGTTCGAAGCGCTGGTTGCCGATATCGTCACCCGCTACCTGCGCGAGCACGACCCGCAGACCGAACGCTGCTGGATTGCCGAACTGGACGGTACCCCGGTGGGGTCGGTGTTCGTGGTCCGTCATGACGCGCAGAACGCCAAGCTGCGCCTGCTGCATGTGGATGCCAGCGCCCGTGGCCTCGGCATTGGCCAAAGGCTGGTCGAAGAAGCCATGACCTTTGCGCGCGCGGTAGGCTACAAGCGCATGGTGCTGTGGACCAACGCTGCGCTGACTGACGCGCGACGTCTGTATGAGCGCGCCGGCTTCGAATTGTTGACCGAGCAGCACGAACAGCTGTTCGGCATGCCCCAGGTATCGCAACTGTGGGCGCGCGCACTGTAACCAGGGCCATAGTGCAGTAGAAATACGGTATTGCTGAACAAGTCAGCTTGCTACGCTCCTGCACGTCGGTATCGCGCAGGACGCTGTGGACGAAGGTCCACTTCCCCGACTGTCTGGCGGACTCGTCAGTAAGGAAGACAACACGTGAACCAGTTGATCGCCATCCGGGCGTTCGCCCGCGTCGTGGAGACGGGCAGCTTCACGCGAGCCGCCGAAGCGCTGGAGATGCCCGCAGCGACGCTGAGCAAGACGGTGCGCGAACTCGAGGCGCATCTGGGCGTGCGCCTGCTGGAGCGAACCACCCGCCGCGTCTCGGTGACCGCCGAAGGCGTGCTGTATTACGAAAAAGCCGGGCGCATCCTGCATGACCTGGAGGACATTGACGCCTCATTCGGCGCGGTGAGTGATGCCCCGCGTGGGATGCTTCGAGTGGATGTCGGCGGGGCGACGGCACGCGACGTGCTGGTGCCGGCACTGCCTGACTTTCTGGAACGATTTCCCGACATCCGGCTCGAACTGGGCGTTTCCGACCGGCCACTCAGTCAGATCAGCGAGCACGTGGACTGCGTGATCCGCATCGGCGCGCTCGCCGATGCCTCGATGGTCACCCATCTGCTGGGTTATGCGAGTGCGGTGACCTGTGCCAGCCCGACCTACCTGGGGTGGCACGGCACCCCGGAACACCCGGATGCGCTGCGCCAGGGTCACCGGCTGCTGAACTTCCTCTCGCCGATGAGTGGGCGGCCGTTCCCGTTCCGTTTTGAACAGGGCGAGGATCGCGTGGAAATCATTGCCGAGAACCAGCTGGGCATCAACGAGAGCAACGCACATCTGGCCGCTGCGGTTGCCGGGCTTGGCGTGATCCAGACGTTCCTGCATACGGCCCGTCCGGCGCTGCAGTCGGGTGCGCTGGTGGAAGTGCTTCCCGAGTGGCGGCCCGCTGCGCTGCCGCTGCTGCTGGTCTACCCGCGGACGCGGCAGATGACGCACCGGCTGCGGGTGTTCGTGGAATGGGTGGTGGGGGCGTTCACTGCCCGGTTGGGCTGATTGCGGGCGTGGTGCGGACCACGAAGCAGGCACCGCCACCGCCTGCTTGGGAATCCAGCGCGATGGTCCACCCGTGCGAGTGGCAGATTTCCAGGCAGATCGCCAAGCCCAGGCCCGCACCTTCACTGTCCTTCGACGCACCCCGCCAGAAGCGCTTGAACAACAGCGAACGGTGAGCGGGTGCCACCCCGGGCCCTGCATCGCAAACGCTGAAACCGTCTCCCCGCACCTTGACCAACACGCTGCTTCCCGGCGGGGAATGGTGGATGGCGTTTTCCAGCAGGTTCTTCACCAATACGAACACCGCCGAGGCATCTGCGTCGACTCCCTCCTGTGCAGCTTCGGCAGAATCCACAATGAGCCGCACGTTGTGCTGCTCGGCCAGCCGCGAAAGGTAGTCCGTCGCGTCATCAATCACGGTCAGCAGATCGACTGGCGCAAACGTGTAGTTATGGCCTTCACTGACCTCGGCAAGGTGCAGCAGTTGATGCACCTGGCGGGCCATCTGCGCGGTATCGCGCAGCAATATAGGGGTGTTGGGTGCACCGCTGAGTTCAATCTCGGCCTGCAGCAGCGCCAGCGGTGTCTTCAGTTCATGTGCGGCGGCGGCCAGGAACTCCTGCTGCACCCGATAGCCCTGCTCCAGCCGCTCCAGTGCGGCATTGAAGGCGTCGATCAGGGGCACGACTTCCGATGGCAGGTGGTCGCTGCGCAGACGGGTGCCCAAGCGGCGCGGTCCAACCTGCGCCGCCGCATGTGAGACCCGACGCAGCGGACGGACCATGCACCGGACGGTCACGTAGATGACCGCCGCGAAGGTCAGCAGCGCCAGCACGCCGACGGCCACGCCCGCGCGCAGGTAAAGCTTCGTGGCGTGGTTCTTGAGCGTGCCGACCAGGCGGTCACTGCGGGCGATGCGGCTGGAGTATTGATGACCGGCATGCTCCATCGGGGCCTCGACCACCTGCAGGCTGATCGCGCCCGTTGGATTGGCAACGGTCATGCCGGTGGCCCCGGCAGGCAGTGCCATCAGCGCCTGCAATGCAGGACCTGGAGGGCTGCTGGCTACGGTGCGGCCGGAGGCATCGGTGATCCAGAAGGCGGCGTCACGTGGCATCGCGTCGTAGACGTTCCCGACATGGTCAGGCAGGACAAGCCGCAGCGTGCCCGCTGCACCGGCACGCAACCCCGCCTGCAACTCGATCACTTCTTCCGCCAGTTCCTCGCGGGTCCGGAACTCCGGCGTAGCCTGCCTGCTCACCAGTAACAGCGCTGCCGCTACCGTGGTGGCGGATACCAGTGCCAGCACTGCTGCCAACATCAATCGTGCACTGAGACTACGCGGCAGCATCGGCATGACGCAGGGCAAAGCCAAGGTTGCGGACATTCACCACCACCAGGGTGGAATCGATGGCGGCCAGCTTGCGCCGCAGCCGGTGCAGTGCCACGTCGAGTGCGTTCGGCGTCACCGCCTCACCGATGCCCCAAGCAGCCGACTCCAGTGCGCCGCGGCGCACCACCTGTCCGGCGGCGCGGACCAGTGCAATGATGATCTGCAGCTCGGCCGGTGCCAGGCTGACCTGTTCCTCGCCGCAGCGCAGGCTGCTGGCCTCCGCCAACACCTGCAGGTCGTGGTGCACCAACTGCAGATCACGTAGTTCGGCCGGGCGGCGCATCAGCGCACGTACCCGTGCCCCCAGCTCTTCCATCGCGAAGGGCTTGGGCAGGTAGTCGTCCGCACCGGCATCCAGCCCATCCACTCGATCATGCAGCGCGTCGCGCGCGGTGAGCATCAGGCACGGCATCTGGTTGCCGGCCGCACGCATGCGCCGCACCAGTTCCAATCCGTCACCATCCGGTAGTCCCCGGTCAATGACCGCCAGCGCATATCCCTGATGACTGATGCCGTGCCAGGCCGCCTCGAGGCTGGTAAAGGTATCCACTGCGATGCCGGAGGCTGCCAAGCCTCGCTCGACCAGGCTGGCCAGTCGCGCATGGTCCTCGACCAGGGCGATGCGATTGCTCAGCAGAGGAGAGGACGTGGGGAACATGTGGAACCCGAGGCAGAAGGGGAACTCAGAAGCTGCGAGTGATGCCGATGCGCAGCCCGGCCGAGCCATCGGTATCCGGTTCGCTCAACGGGCTGTCGGTGATCTCGCTGGGCAGGAACCGATAGTCCACCGCGCCGAGCAGCCGCCACTTGTCGCCCACAGGGTGGGAAAAGCCAAGGCTCACCTGCGGTACCAGCGCCGAACCCGGCTTGTAGCGCTGAACGCCCCGCGCCACTTCCTCGTCCAAGGTGCCATGGTAATAGGTGACGAGGTCTTCGGACATCCAACGCACGCCGACGCCGGGAATCAGCGTGGTGCTACCCCACTTGAAGGCGTAGGCATAGTCCGCGGCGATCTCGTAGCCACCGCTGTGATCGGTCACGTCGGCCAGCGCGCTCAGCTTGAACTCACCGGCGCGACTGCTCCAGCTTGCCGCCAATCCGGCATCCAGACCGTCGTCCCGATCGCTCAGTTGTGAAGGATCGAGGCCATTGGCGCGCAGTTCGCGCTGCCCAAGATCGCGGATGTCGAATCCATCCATGCGTCCGGACAGCACGGCGTCGAGGCGGAATCGGTTGTGGTCGATCAGATGGACGCCCCCCCCCAGGCCTCGCCAGAACAGACGGTCACCCTCGTAACTGATCAGCGGCACCGGACGTATCCGGGTGCCCTCGCCGGCGTACGGGCTCTGCCGCACCGACGCAGCAACGCCAAGTGACCAGCGGTCATCATCGACCTTGGCGAGCAGGTCACCGGTGCTGCTTGTCTGCGCCAAGCCAACACCGGGCAGCAGGAAGAGGAGAGGCAACGCGTACTTGAACATGCAGGACTTCCGGGGAGAGGACCGGGCGAGTCTTGCGTTGGCGGACTTACACGCGACTTACGGCCGTTACGGCTGTGTGCGTTGATTCAGCTGTCCAATGGGACTGGCAGGCCGGTCAGCACTGCCGTAGTGTGCCGGCAGCCACCGATGACAAGGCAGTCCCATGACGCATGGCGATTTACCCGGCCACATCCGCCCGAGCTGGCGGCGCTCACTCCGTGCCGGCCTGTTGTCCGTGCTCCTGTTGCTCGCACCCGCAGCGGGCGCGCAGCAATTCCTGCATTGGGATGCTCCTGCGGGTTCGACGGTCAGACAGAACGATGCGGCCCTGGTCGGGTTGGCACGGCAGCTGCTGGAGGGCAGTGACGCTGACCACTTGACGCCCGTGCAGCGCAGCCAGTCGCTGCTGGTGGCGGGGCAGCACGCGCAGGCGTATGCGGCCATCACCGACCTGATGCAGTCTCTGCGTTCGGAGGGCAATGAAAGCCAGGCACAGCGGTGGACGCCGTATCTGTTGATGGCGCAGGCGGGCAACCCGGCAGAGCACGGGTTCGATCGCGCGTATGCGGCAGCATTCGCTGCCCGATTCGCCGCACTCGACGATGTGTCCGCGCTGAAGACGCACTACTGGTTCACCACCAACCTGCCGGCGGCGCAGGCGAAACTGGACGCCGCCCTGGCCGGGCACGCCGGCAGCGCCGATCTGACCCGCGAGCAGGCGCTGGATCTGATCCGGCAGGCCGCTTTCATTGAGACGTTCCGCGTCGCCGCCCTGCTTGCACCGGCGCTGATCCGGGCTGACGAGGATCGGCGCTTCGAGATCGACGACGCGGTCCGCATTCCGGCTGCGGAGGGTGTTGTGCTGTCGGCGCATGTGGCCCGTCCGCGCAAGGCTGCTGCGCCGCCACCCGCCGCGATGCTTTTCACCATCTATACCGACCCGGCGCGCAACCGTACCCAGGCTGCGCTGGCGGCAGCGCATGGCTATGTGGGCGTCGTCGTCGATGCGCGCGGCAAGCGGCTGGGTACGGGCACTGCCGCACCCTACGAAACCGAGGGCGTCGATGCGGCCGCCGGCGTTGACTGGATCAGCCGCCAGCCGTGGACCGACGGGCGTGTGGTGATGTACGGCGGCAGCTACTCCGGCTTTGCGGCATGGGCGGCCGCCAAGCATGCACCGCCCGCGTTGAAGGCCATTGCGCCCTATGTTGCGGCAATCCCGGGCCTGGGGCTGCCGATGGAGAACAATGTCTTCCTGTCGGCCAACTACGCGTGGCCGTTCTACGTGGCCAACAACCGTCTGCTCGACAACGACACCTACAACCAGCGTGAACGCTGGGACGCCCTGACGAAACGCTGGTACGTCTCCGGTCGCCCCTACCGGCAGATTGACCAGGTCGATGGTACGTCCAACCCCTGGCTGCAGCGCTGGTTGGCGCATCCCGACTACGATGCTTACTGGCAGGCGATGGTCCCGTATGGTGACGACTTCACCCGCATCTGCATTCCGGTGCTGTCGATCACCGGTTACTACGATGACGGGCAGATCTCGGCGCTTCAGTATTTCCGCGAACACATCCGGCACATGCCCGATGCCGATCACCGGTTGCTGATCGGCCCGTACGATCACTTCGGAACGCAGGCCAACGTCAAGGCGATGGAGCTGCGCGGCTACAGCGTGGACCCAGTCGCCCAGTTCGATACCGACGCCATCACCTTCCAGTGGTTTGACCATGTGCTGCACGGTGCGCCACTGCCCGCTCTGTTGGCCGACCGGGTCAACTATCAGTTGATGGGTGCCAACCGTTGGAAGCATGCACCATCGCTGCAGGCGGCGGGCGGTGGCATGACGACCTTCCATCTTTCCAGCGAGCGCGCGGACACGGGATACCGGTTGATTCAGACCGCCGCGCCGCCGGCCGGCGTTCTGACCCAGACCGTCGACTTCGCTGATCGCAGCCACAGTCGCCACAACTATTATCCCTGGCCGGTCCTGCGCGACGGGCCGTCGGATGACGGGGGACTGTCATTTGTCAGCGCGCCGTTTGATCAGCCCATGGACATGGTCGGCCCGTTCACCGGCGACCTGAAGATCCGCATCAACAAGCGCGATGTCGACCTGACGGTGACACTGTATGAATGGCAGAAGGACGGCAAGGTGATGCAGCTCTCGTACTACGTCGGCCGGGCCAGCTATGCTGCGGACATGACCACCCGCCACCTGCTTACCCCCGGCCAGTGGACCCACGTGCCGTTGCAGCGCACGCGCATGACCGGTCGCCGCCTCGCTGAAGGCAGTCGTCTGCTGGTGGTGGTGGACGTGCTCAAGGACGCCGAACACCAGGTCAACCACGGTACCGGCAAGGATGTCAGCGATGAGTCGGTCGCCGATGCAGGTGAACCGCTACGCATCGAGTGGAGCGCTGAAAGCGAGCTGCATGTTCCATTGCGTGCGGCAGGCGCGGAATGACCGGTGAACGTTCACTGGCGCGCCGCCTGCGTAGCTGGGTTGTGGGGCTGCTGATCCTGGCAGTACTGGGCGTATCGGCCATGACGTTGTGGAACAGCGAGTGGCTGAAGG
>JAEXNZ010000081.1 GCA_023439425.1 Pseudomonadota bacterium | reverse complement strand
CGTTGGTCGTGCCACGCCGCCGGCGGCCAACCTCACCCTTCGTCGTGCTCGTATTCCACGAACACATCCAGTTCGCGTGCCAGCGCTTCCACCGCATCGCGCACGCGCTGGGTGGTGTACTCGTTGCCGACCTCCACTTCCAGCTCATGAATGCCCGGGCCGATGTCATCGGACAGCCCGGCCGAACTGGAATCATCGTCGTCCATGTGCGGCATCAGGTCATCGGTTTCCTCGACGTGCTCGATGCCGTCAATGCTCTGCAACAGGTCGCTGATCGCGCGGGCGTCGTCTTCAGTGCCGGTGATTCTGAGTCGCAACAAAGCCATGGGAACTTCTCGGGGGAGTCGGGAGTTCCAGCCTAGCCAGCGGATGGACAAGAATGGGTGATGATGCAGGTCAGCCGGTAGCGCCCGACCGTGGGTCGGGTGCGATACCCATCAATTCCTCGGGCAACGCGGGGATGGGCGTGCGTTCGTCCTGGGCCTCCCGCTTGAGCCAGTCCATGAACGTGACCGCGACCGGGCTGAGCGGGCGATGCTCGGCGTGCACGACGTAGTACGCATAGCGCGCTTTCAGCGCGGGTCCGGGCAGGCGTACCAATTCGTAACGCTGCAGGTAGGGCTGGGCAATGTGCTTGCGCGCGAGCACCGCGCCGATGCCATACACCGCCGCGCGCATGGCGTCGGTGCTGTCGCTGAAAACATGGGGCGTGGCCAGATCCAGGCCGCGTACGCCGGCGGCACGGAACCAGTCACGCCAGCCTTGCGGTGACATGTCGCTGACCAGTGGCAGCTGGGCAATCTGTTCAGCTGTATGCAATGCAGATACGCCGGGCAGGGCGGGCGAGGCAACCGGGAACAGTTCGTCGTCCATCAGGTGGTGGGCCGTCAGCCCTGGCCACTGACCCAGGCCGTAGCGGATACCCAGTTCCGGACCGTTCTCGTCGAAGCGGGTGAGTTCGCTGCTGGTCTGCAGTTCGATGCGCAGGCGCGGGTGCAGGTGGGTGAAGCGTGGCAGTCGCGGAATCAGCCAGCAGTAGGACAACGAGCGGATCGTGGTGACCCGCAGCGGCACGATGTCGGCCTGGGGATGCAGGTTGGCGGCGACCGCGTTGAGGTCACTGAGCGCGGCCGCGGCCGCATCGGCCAGCTGGCGTCCCTCGGCGGTGAGGCGCACGCCGCGTGCCTGGCGCTGGAACAGTACGGTGCCAAGCAGGGATTCCAGCCGGCGCACATGGTGGCTGACCGCGCTGGCAGTGAGGTGCAGTTCTTCGGCGGCGTGGGAGAAATTCTGGTGGCGGGCGGCCACCGCGAACACCCCCAGGGCGGGCAGCAGGGCAGGGCGCAGAATCATCGGCAAGACCCAAATCTTGTTTGTGGCTGGCAGTGATACTACGCGCTTGCAAGGGGTTGAGCGCGGGCAGATGCTGTATCTCCCCCTTTCGGAGCCTGCGTCATGAGTGCGGACCTTGCAGCCACCCAGAGCCGCGACTGGCGCACCCCGCTGGAGCTGACCCTGCTGGGCGCGATCTGGGGTTGCTCGTTCCTGTTCATGCGGGTAGCGGTGCCGTCGTTCGGCCCCTACGCGCTGGTGGAGGTACGCCTGGTGCTGGGTGCGCTGGTGCTGCTGCCGTTCCTGTGGAAGGCGCGCGCGCTGTTCCCGGCACGGCGCTGGCTGTGGCTGGCTCCCATTGGCCTGATCAACTCGGCGTTGCCGTTTGTGCTGTTCGCTTACGCGGCCGAGCGCGCGCCGGCGGCGATCGGCGCGATCTGCAACGCGATGACGGTGCTGTTCGCGGCGCTGATCGCGTTCCTGTTCTTTGGCGAGAAAATCGGCATGCGTCGGGCGATCGCGCTGCTGGTGGGTTTTGCCGGCGTGGTGGTATTGGCCACGGCCAAGGTGAGCGGGTTGAGCATTGGCGCGGCGGTGATCGCAGGCGCCGCGGCGTCGCTGCTGTACGGCTTGGGCGTAAACCTGGTGAAGCGCCACATGACCGGCCTGCCGTCGGCGGCGGCCGCTGCTGCAACGCTGGGCTGTGCCTCGTTGTGGATGCTGCCGATGGCGATCACGCACTGGCCGCAGACAGCGGTGCCGTTCAACGCCTGGGCCTGCGCGGTCGCGCTGGGCGTACTCTGCACCGGGCTGGCCTTCCTGATGTTCTACCGCCTGATCGGCCGCATAGGCCCGGCCCGTGCCTCTACGGTGACCTATCTGATCCCGTTGTTCGGCGCAGCCTTCGCCTGGCTGTTCCTCGGCGAACCGGTCACCCTCGCCATGTTGATCGCCGGTGCCTTGATCCTCGGCAGCGTCGCGGTGTCTCAGCGCTGACATCGCGGACCTTCGGTCCGTGATGTCCCCGCATTCCTCCTATCCCCGCGCCTGTCGGCGCGCCCCCTTAACAAAGGGGGCTTCTCTTCGTTTTGGGGTCATGCGTTACCGGATGTTGGGGATTTCACGGCCGTCGTCTGTCGACCGACGCTACCGGGCCCACCTGTTTTTGATTTGCCCTGGCCACCGACGCACTGTCGATGGCGGGTCGGGATGGGCTGGAGGGGGCATGAGCCGCATGGGTCGGGCGCAGGCGCCCGACGGGTTGGGCAGGACGCCCAACCCCGGCCTTGCCGTGTGCGCAGGATTGCGCACACGTGCAAGCGGCGACTGAGCATCAGGAGGTTGCCGGCCAGCGGCCGGCACTACCCAGCCTCCCCCGGCACGCCCGTCCCGCTCCGCCAAACCAAGGGTGCCGTGAATACCGGCTGTTCGCCTGAATCCAACCGCAGCCGGGCAGAGCCCGGCTCTACGGAAATCGTGCAATCACTTAGGAAGGGAAACGCCTACCGCACCGGCACAGGAATGTTGCACAGGTCGATATGCCCGGCCGCGCGCTTGTAGAAATCGTCCACGCGATTGCGCCGTGCTTCCACTGTGTCCACGAAGGTCTTCGAATCGGTGCGCAACACCTGCAGCGTCGGACGTTGTGACTCCGGCAGGTCGCTCACGCGCTGGATCGAGACAATCGGCGTGCGCTGTGATGCGTCCGCATAGAAGCCCATCGGGGCCGGCCCGCGCGGCAGGGCGCTCAGCAGTTCCATGCCTTTCAAAACGCGGCCGACCACGGTGATGTTGCGGTCCAGCTGACGCGGCGACTGCCCCGTCACCACGTACAGCTCCGCACCGATGCTGCTGTCTTCGTCATTGTTGCGGCCTGCGCCCAGCGCGCTGTAGCAATGCGCCAGCCAGGTCTTGCCGTCGGCCGTGTCCTGGCCGACCGGAAAGCCGTCTACGAAGCCGGTATGGTCGGCCCAGCCGTCCTGGTCCGGCAGGACCGTGACCTTCAGGCCCTTGCTGTCACGCTGGAATTCCGCCGGCAGCTTGCGCTTGGCGCTACCCAGCGGCTTCGCCTTCGCCGCATCGTCCGCATCGGCATCGCCGAACTGCACCACGAAGTTGTCCTGCGACCGGTAGATGCTTTCGCCATCCCAGAAGTGCTCATGCGCCAGGGTCTGGATGTTGGCCACGTGCTGCGGCGCGAACGCCGGTGCCAGCTCGATCACCACCTGGCCTGAGGTCAGATTCATCAGCAGCAGGTTGGCCGGGTCCGGCGTGCGCCAGTCGCTGGCCGGCGAGGCGTCCAGGATCTGCTGCGCGCTGCGGTAGGGCGTAGCGGCGCTGGCCAGGCCGGGCAGCAGACAGGCGAGGGCGAGGGCGAGCAGGGCAGGACGACGTGGCGACATGGCAGACCCTTTCATGGAAGTGTCTCGATTCTGCGTGATCGACCCGGCCGCCCGCCAGCCACCCCTGCCCGCCGGCAGGGTGACTAACGGCACGTTCGCTATAGCTGACTTCGCACTAGTGTGGACTCCACGCTAGCGGAGAACGTCATGAGCGAGCACGAGGTCCATCTGAAGAAGTTCCAGAAGGAGTTGAGCGCCGGCACCGTGTCCCTGGCCCTGTTGGCGGTTCTGGCGCGTGCTGGTGAGCCACTGTACGGCTACCTGATTGCCAAAGAGCTGGAGCGGGTCGGCGAAGGCGTGCTGAGCGGCAAGCAGAGCGCGCTGTACCCGGTGCTGCGCAACCTCGAAGGGGCCGGGCTGCTGGAGAGCCAGATCGAGCCGTCGGTGGCCGGGCCACCGCGGCGTTACTACCGCATCAATGAACGTGGTCGCGAGGTGCTGGCGGAGTGGACCGCCGCCTGGCGCGCCACCCGGGATTCCGTCGATTCTGTATTGGAGGGGGTACTGCAATGAACGAACAGACCACGGCGGGATCAGGCCTGCCCACCACCATTCCGCAGTACCTGGCCCAGCTGCGCGCGGCCCTGCACGACGCCGACCCGGCGATGGTGCAGGACGCACTGTATGACGCCGAGGAGTATCTGCGCTCCGAACTGGCCGCCCAGCCGGGCCGCAGCGAGGCCGAGGTGCTTGCCGACGTGGCCGGCAGCTACGGCGCGCCGGAGGAAGTGGCCGAGATCTACCGCGAAACCGAAATCACCGTGAACCGTGCACTGCGCACGCCCAGCGCGAGCGTGCGCCCGATTGCACGGGTGGTGCCTGCGACGGAACCGGGCGGCGTCGCTGCCGCCGCAGTAGCCGCCGGGAGCGCCAGCGTGACATCGTCGGATGCACCGGTCCCGCACCGCTCGGCGTTGGCCCGCTTCTTCGGCGTCGCGCTGGAACCGCGTACCTACGGCTCACTGTTCTACATGCTGCTGTCGCTGGCCACCGGCACCTTCTTCTTCACCTGGGTGATCACCGGACTGTCGTTGTCGCTGGGAATGATGATCCTGATCATCGGCATTCCGCTGACGGTGCTGTTCTTCGGTTCGGGGCGCGGGTTGGCATTGCTGGAAGGGCGGCTGGTGGAGGTGCTGCTGGGTGAGCGCATGCCGCGCCGGCCGCGCTATGCCGACCGCAGCCGCAGCTGGCTGCAGCGCATCGGCGACATGTTCACCGACGGGCGTACCTGGCTGACGATGCTGTACTTCGTGCTGATGCTGCCGCTGGGCGTCATCTACTTCAGCGTGGCGGTCACCCTGCTGTCGGCATCGCTGGTCTTCATCTGGGCACCGGTGGCCTCGCTGCTGGCGCTGAATGGCAGCGGGGGAATCTACATCGACAGCGAATTGCTGCTGCTGCCGCTGTGGGCAATGCCGATGCTGGCCATCGTGGGCGTGGTGCTTCTGTTCTGCACCCTGCACCTGGCGCGCGGGGTGGGGTATCTGCATGGGCAGATGGCGAAGCATCTGCTGGTGCGTCTGTAAGGCGGTGATGACCAACGGTCATCACCTACCGGGCATGTATTGACCGTTGGTCGATGCAAACGGCGGGTAGGTATCGACCGTTGGTCGATACCCCCGTCAGCCGGCCTTCTTGCGGATCGGCGTCACGTTCTTCGGCTTCACCGCCTTCTGCGCATGCGCGGCGAAGAAGTCACGCACCTTCGGGTACACGGTTTCGCGCCAACGACGGCCGCTGAAGATGCCGTAGTGACCCGCGCCTTCCACGATGAAATGCTCGCGGTGCTTTTCCGGAATGCCAGTACACAGTGCCTGCGCCGCTTCGGTCTGGCCCAGGCCGGCGATATCGTCCAGCTCGCCCTCAATGCTGAGCAGTGCGGTGCCGGTGATCGCGCCCGGATCCACCCGTTCGCCGTTGACGAACCATTCGCCGCGCGGCAGCAGGAACTCCTGGAACACCACGCGGATGGTGTCCAGGTAGTAGCGTGCCGGCATGTCCAGCACCGCGTTGTACTCGTCGTAGAAACGGCGGTGCGCGTCGGCGTCTTCCATGTCGCCCTTCACCAGGTCGGCATAGAAGTCCCAGTGCGAGCTGAAGTGACGACTGGGGTTCATCGACAGGAATCCGGCGTGCTGCAGGAAGCCGGGATACACCTGGCGGCCGACACCCGGGTAGCCCGGCGGCACGGTGTGGATCACGTTGTTCTCGAACCACGACAGCGGGTTCTGCGTGGCCAGGTTGTTCACTGCGGTGGGGCTGCAGCGCGCATCAATCGGGCCGCCCATCATCACCAGCGTGCGCGGCGTGGTTTCGCCGCGGCTGGCCATCAGTGACACCGCCGCCAGCACCGGCACGGTCGGCTGGCAGACGCTGACCACGTGCAGCTTCTCCGCGCCCAGGTGGCGAATGAATTCCTGCACATAGGCGATGTAGTCGTCCAGACTGAACTCGCCTTCGCTGGCCGGCACCATGCGCGCGTCGACCCAGTCGGTCACGTACACGCGATGGTCGCGCAGCAGGGTGCGCACGGTGTCACGCAGCAGGGTGGCGTGGTGGCCCGACAGCGGAGCCACGACCAGCACGAACGGCTGGTTGAGCATGGTGTGCAGCTGGTCGGCTTCGTTGCTGTGGCGCTTGAAGCGCAGCAGCTTGCAGAACGGCTTGCTGACCTCTTCGTGGACCACGATCGGCACGCGCTCGCCGTCCACTTCGATTTCGTTGATGCCCCATTCGGGCTTCTCGTAATCCTTGCCGATGCGGTGGAACAGCTCGTTCACCGCCGCCAGACGATCGGCACCGGGCATCTGCGACCACCAGTGGCCCGGATTGGCGAAGAACTTGGCATTGGCCTGGGCCTGGTGCACCCACGGGGCGAGCATGTTGCGGGTCAACTCATGCAGCTGGTAGAGCATGGCGTCCGAATATGTATGGTCATATGTTGCCGCGCAGCATACCGCATCGGGGTGTGAAGCGCCTTAATACGGGAAGTTTCATGGCGGTGTGAGACACGTAGAGCCACGCCCTGCGTGGCTATGCGGTGCCGGACCCTGGAGCAGCCACGCAGGGCGTGGCTCTACGACCCTCGTTCCAAGGCTGCGGCGTGTCCGGACAACGCCGGCGACAGCCAGCAATGCGAGCCCAGCGCGGTAAACCCCTCTGCCTTCAGATGCCGACGATACCAACCGGCAGGCCGCGCCTGGAAGCCCTCATGGTCACCCTCGAACTCATCTTCCGCCGTGAACGCCTCCAGGAACGCCACCCCGGCGGTGAGTTCGGCAAAGCCGGCCAGGGCCGGGCGCAGCTCGCGGCTGGGGACGTAGTGCATGACATCGGCGCAGACCAGCAGGTCCACCGGCGGGCAGGGGCGCAGCCAGGCAAAGTCGCCCACCCGCGCCGGGTGCAGGTTGCGGCTGCGCCCGAAGCGCTGCACCGCGTATTCGCTGCTGTCGAACCCCATGTACTGCACCCGCGGGCGCAGCTTGAGCAAGGGCGCGCGCCACGCCGCCTCGCCGGCCCCGATGTCCAGCACGGTGCGGATCGGGCGCTCCAGGTAGTACTCGGCCGTGGCCACCGCCAGCGCCACCTTGCGTGCCAGCCGCGCGGCCCCTCCGGTCTGGTCGGGCTGATACCAGCGCTGGAAGTAGGCGTGGTCGTAGGTCTTGGTCATGCGTGCAGGGGAATGGCAGGAAACGGACGCCATGGTAGCGGAGCGGCGTGCGTCAAAGCGTCGCGCATGCGCGGATCAGGGGAATGGGTGAAAATGAACGACATTCCACGCCAGCCGCCGGAGCAAGCGCATGCAGTCCTATTACTGGGTCAAGACCTTCCACCTGGTGTTCGTGGTGGCGTGGATGGCATCGGGGTTCTACCTGCCGCGCATCCTGGTCAACCTGAGCGAGACCGCCGGGCAGCTGCCGGTGGTGGAGCGGCTGCAGCTGATGGGCCTGCGCCTGTATCGGTTTGGCCACATGATGTTCGGCATCGCGCTGGTGCTGGGCCTGGTGCTGTGGCTGGGTTACCGGGTGTTCCCGGATTTCCCGACCATGGTGGCACCGGGGGCGGCCGGCTGGCTGCATGCCAAGCTGGGGCTGGTGGTGCTGCTGCTGGTGTACTTCACCTGGACCGGGCGCTTGTTGAAGGGCGCAGTGAAGGGAAAAACGCTGCCATCTTCGCGCGCGCTGCGCTGGTTCAATGAGCTGCCGCTGGTGCTGTTCATTGGGGTGGTGTGGCTGGTGCTGGCCAAGCCGTTCTGATGGAGGGCTCACGACCAACGGTCGTGAGCTACCCGCGTGGTTCGTGCGGCGGTACCGCGTGGTTCGTGCGGGGGTAGGTCACGCCCGTTGGTCGTGACCCGGGGCACGCCCATCAGGCGGGTTCGGACGCACCATAGCTGCGCAGGCGCTCATAGCGCTTCTGCAGCAGATCTTCCGTGGACAACTTCTCCAGCGCGTCCAGCTCGTTGAGCAGCACGGCCTTCAGGCGCTTGCCCATGGCGGTCGGGTTGCGGTGTGCGCCGCCGGTGGGCTCGCGCACCACCTTGTCGACCAGGCCCAGCCCCTTCAGGCGCGGGGCGGTCAGACCCAGCTGCTCGGCCGCTTCCTTGGCCTTGCCTGCGTCTTTCCACAGAATCGAGGCACAGCCTTCCGGGCTGATGGTCGAGTACACGCTGTATTCCAGCATGATGGTGCGGTCGCCCACGCCCAGCGCCAGCGCGCCGCCGGAGCCACCTTCGCCGATCACGGTGCAGATCACCGGCACCTTCAGCTCGGCCATCTCCATCAGGTTGCGCGCAATCGCTTCGGACTGGCCGCGTGACTCGGCGTCAATACCCGGCCAGGCACCGGCGGTGTCGATCAGGGTCAGCACCGGCAGGCCAAAGCGCTCGGCCATCTTCATCAGGCGCAGCGCCTTGCGGTAACCCTCCGGCTTGGGCATGCCGAAGTTGCGCTTGATCTTTTCCTTGGTGTCACGGCCCTTCTGATGGCCGATCAGCATCACCGGGCGGCCGCCAATGCGAGCCAGGCCGCCGACAATCGCCTTGTCGTCGGCGAAGGCGCGGTCGCCGGCCAGCTCCTGGAACTCGTCACAGAAGATGCGGATGTAATCCAGGGTGTACGGGCGCTGCGGATGGCGCGCCAGCTGCAGCACCTGCCACGAGGTCAGGTTGCGGAAGATCTGCGCGGTGCGCACCCGCAGCTTGTCCTGCAGGGCGTGCACTTCGGCCTCGACATTGACCGCCGGGCCGGCGCTGGCGCTGCGCAGCTCCTGGATCTTGGCTTCCAGATCAGCGATGGGTTGCTCGAAGTCGAGATAGTTCGGATTCATCGGAAGCCGTCGTGAAGTAAAGAGGGAAAGTGTAGCCGAATGCGCCGAAATACCCCGTACGCAGTCGTCTGGTGGGTCAATTGGCCCAGGGCGGGCTGTAGCGGACCTTCAGCGTGCGCACCGCCGGATCGGCCCGCAACGCGTCCACCAGCTGGCTGTCCACGCGTACGGCGGTCTCGCCGCCCACGTCGAGCATGCCCGCCACCGGGCCCTGTGGCGAGCCCAGCAGCAGGTCCAGGCGCAGGGGCGTGCGGCCAGGGCGGTGGCGGTCCAGCAGCGCGTTCACGCGGCTCCACACCGGGTCGCCCTGGCGCAGGTCCAGGCGCAGCGACAGCCGGGTCGCGTAGTTGGCGCAGATTTCCTCGTAATCCCAGCACTGGCGGATGCGCAGCGCGTAGCCGCCGTTGAACTCGTCCTCGCGCAGGCCACCCTTGACCACCAGGATGCGGTCCTTGGTCATCAGGTGGCCGAATTCGGCCAGGCCGTCAGAGAAGGCACTGCACTCGACCCGGCCACGGCCGTCTTCCAGCTGCATGAAGATCTGGCTTTCGCCCTTGCGGCGCACGCCGACCACTAGCCCAGCCAGGATCACCGGGGTTTCCTGGCGCCAGGCACGTTTTTCGCCGTCCTTGCTGGGGCGGGCCGGAGGAATAAGTTTTTCCAGCATGCCCAGGTCGGTGCCGACCAGTTCCTTGACGTCCTCCGCCCACGGGTCGAAGGGATGACCGCTGAGGTAGAAGCCAAGCGTTTCGCGCTCGCCTTCCAGCAACTGCGCCAGCGCCCATTCCTTGGCTTCGGGCAGGTCCAGCTGCATCGCGGTGCTGACCGGGTCCGGCGCGCCAAACAGCGAGTTCTGGCCCGAGGCTTTCTCGCGCGACATCTGGTCGGTGGCCTTGAGCACTTCCGGCAACTGCAGCATCAGCGAGGCGCGGTTCTTGCCCAGGCCATCCAGCGCGCCGCAGTTGATCATCGCCTCAAGCGTGCGGCGATTAAGCTTGCCAGACTCGATGCGCATGCAGAAATCCAGCAGCGATTCGTAGCGTCCTTTGGCGATGCGCTCGTCCACCACCGCTTCGCATGCGCCCTGGCCGACGCCCTTGATCGCGCCCAGGCCGTACTGGATGGTGTCGGCACTGGAGGCCTCGAACATGTACGCCGATTCGTTGACCTTCGGCGGCAGCACGGTCAGGCCCAGGTTGCGTACTTCAGCCAGGAAGCCGACCACCTTGTCGGTGTTGTCCATGTCCGACGACAGCGTCGCGGCCATGAACTCGGCAGGGTAGTGACGCTTGAGCCAGGCCGTCTGGTAACTGACCAGCGCGTACGCGGCAGCGTGCGACTTGTTGAAGCCGTAGCCGGCGAACTTTTCCATCAGGTCGAAGATTTCGTCGGCCTTGGGACCGTCGACGCCTCCCTTGGCCGCACCCTCGCGAAAGATCTCGCGGTGCTTGGCCATTTCAGCCGGCACCTTCTTGCCCATCGCGCGGCGCAGCAGATCCGCGCCGCCCAGCGAGTAGCCGCCGACGATCTGCGCCATCTGCATCACCTGCTCCTGGTACACCATGATGCCGTAGGTGTCCTTGAGGATGGCTTCGGTGCGCGGATCGGGATAGATGATTTCTTCCTGGCCGTGCTTACGCGCGTTGAAGGAGGGAATCAGGTCCATCGGGCCGGGGCGGTACAGCGACACCAGCGCGATCAGGTCTTCGAAACGGTCGGGGCGCGCGTCCTTCAGCAGGCGGCGCATGCCCGAGGATTCAAACTGGAATACCGCGCCGGTGTTGCCGTTGGCGAAGATGTCCTTGTAGGTGGGCGCGTCATCCAGCGGAATGGCGGTGATGTCCACCGGCGGAATGCCGGCGCGCGCATGCCGCTTGTTGATCGCCTTCACTGCCCAGTCAATGATGGTCAGCGTGCGCAGGCCAAGGAAGTCGAACTTCACCAGGCCGACTTCTTCGACGTCGTTCTTGTCGAATTGGGTGACCGGGTTGCGGCCACGGCCGCCTTCGTCATGTTCGGCGAACAGCGGGCAGAACTCGGCCAGCGGCTCCGGCGCGATCACCACGCCACCGGCGTGTTTGCCGGCGTTGCGGGTGAGGTCTTCGAGCTGCCGCGCCAGGTCGATCAGGTCGCGCACTTCGTCTTCGGACTGGTAGCGCTGGATCAGCTCCGGCGAGGCCATTTCCGAATCCTTGCCTTCGCCCATCGCGTCCTTGAGCGAAATGCCCAGGATGTTGGGAATCAGCTTGGAAACGCCATCGACCAGGCCATACGGGAAGCCGAGCACGCGCCCGGAGTCACGCACCACCGCCTTGGCAGCCATGGTGCCGTAAGTGATGATCTGGCTGACCCGCTCGCGCCCGTACTTGCGCGCGACGTAGTCGATGACCTCGTCGCGGCGGTCCATGCAGAAGTCGATGTCGAAGTCGGGCATCGACACGCGTTCAGGGTTGAGGAACCGCTCGAACAGCAGGTTATAGGGCAGGGGGTCCAGATCGGTGATCTGCAGCGCCCACGCCACCAGTGAACCGGCACCGGAACCACGGCCTGGGCCAATCGGAATGCCCTGGTTCTTGCCCCACTGGATGAAGTCGGCCACGATCAGGAAGTAGCCGGGGAAGCCCATCTTGATGATGGTGGCCAGCTCGAATTCCAGCCGTTCGAAGTACTCTTCGCGGGTCTTGCCTTCGGCCAGCGGATTCTTTTCCAGGCGCGCTTCCAGACCCTTGCGCGACTCGCTGCAGATCCAGCTGTCCAGCGTCTCGTTGTCGGGCACCGGGTAGTTGGGCAGGAAGTAGGTGCCCAGCCGCATTTCCACGTTGCAGCGTTCAGCCAGCGCCAGGGTGTTGTCGATGGCATCGGGAATGTCGGCGAACAGCGCGCACATTTCCTCGGGCGACTTCAGATACTGCTGCTCGCTGTAGTCGCGCGGGCGCTTGGGGTCATCCAGCACGCGGCCGGAGGAAATGCACACGCGCGCTTCGTGCGCGCTGAAATCGTCCGGGCGCAGGAAGCGCACGTCGTTGCTGGCCACCACCGGCAGGCCACGCTGGCCGGCGGCCATCAGCGCGAACTGGTTGAAGGCTTCTTCGCCCTCGCGACCGGTACGGGTCAGTTCCAGGTGCAGGCCATCGCCGAACACACGCTGCCAGTCGGCGAGCTGCTGTTCGGCCAGATCATGCCGGCCTTCACCGGCCAGGCGACCGGCCAGGCTTTCACGGCCGGCCAGCGCAAACAGGTTGTGGCAGCCGGCCTTGAGCCAGTCCGGATGCACGGCCACGCCGCCTTCCGGCCGATGGCCTTCCATCCAGGCGCGGGTGAGCAGGCGCGACAGGCTCAGGTAGCCCTCCCGGTCGCGACACAGCAGGGTCATCCGCCACGGCGTCATGCCTTCTTCGGCAATCATCACGTCGGCCCCGGCAATGGGCTTGATGCCCACCGTCTCGGCGGCCTTGTAGAACTTGACCAGCGCGAACAGGTTGTTCAGGTCGGTGACGGCCAGGGCCGGCAACTGCAGTTCGACGGCGCGGCTGAGCAGATTGGCCTGTTTGGCCTTTTTCGGGTCAGCCTGATCCGGTTTCGCCGGGACACGGATGGTCGAATCCGCCAGCGAAAACTCGGTGTGGACGTGAAGATGTACGAAACGGGAAGTGGACATGCCGGGCCAATGTAATGCGCGGTCAGGGTAGCGGTGCATTGCGGAGCGGACAAGCCTTGACAGTCAGGTTACAGCCAGAAGCCAGAGCCAGAGCCTTGGGCTGCAGGTCTACGTGCTTGGGGCCATCGGATGGGGGGTACGGGACACGCCGTGAA